>CBDUVK010000056.1:0-12747 GCA_965370645.1 uncultured bacterium | reverse complement strand
TTCCATTTCGTTCGCATCCGCGCAATTTCAGCCTCATTTTTTCCCGAGAAGATCTGATGATTAAAAGTCTGAATGTCTGCATTTTCAGGCTGCTGAATTCTGGAAATAATCAAATCATCATAAAAGACCTCCCGCCTGTATCCGACCTCAATCTCGTTCGGATAGGATCTTAAAAGAACAGATTCGGGAATTGCCTCTAATCCCCAGTCAATATAGGCAACATGATTTACGTGTTTATTCACATCCAGATCAGAATATCGGACATGAAATTCTTTTTCAAAATCATACGAATCCAAAACTGGTAGAGGTTGAAAATCATCCTGGAGTGCCCGTTTAAAATTAATAAGTTGACTGGTATCCAATATTTTTTCGAATTTCAGGGGTATTCTTTTTTCCAGGTCAATCACCATCCAGGAACTTGTGCCCACGGCAATGGTTTGCTCTTTGTTATTAAATAGCTGGAAGTCCCGTAAAGCATATTTCCCCTGTGCCCCGGATGGCCAGGTTCGTCCCAACAATTTTTCGCCCCAATAAGCCATACCGGAGAATTTTAAATGAATTCGTGAAAGTACCCAGGTCATTTTCTGCTGCATCAGAGCTTGAACTGAAAATCCAAGCATATCAGCATGTTTAGATGCCAGATCCTGCATGAAATCAAAAACCGAAAGCGGAGAAACTCTTCCATTGTAGTCGCATTCAGAGGCACGAATTTCATAGATTTTTTCAAAATATTTAGTTGTCATATGAAGGCGTGAAATTTAATTGAATGAATAAATTTGAAATTTTTACAGTTAGGCACTAAAGTGCCGGAGAAGCGGGGAAAATAATTTCATAAACCCCGATTTTTCCCGGAAGGGATCCCTTCGGGATAAATCGGGGCTATTCACCTGCAATTCAATAAGTTAATTCTTTTGAATTGCCCCGAGCTTCAGCTCGGGGAAGAGATTTTGAATGATATAGCAGATATTAATTCTTACTACTCAAAATTTCATTTATTTTCTCGACGATCTCTTTCACTTGAAATGGTTTGCGCAGGAAACCGACCGCACCATTGTCCAGCATATCTTGCAGATCTTCACGCTGCGAATAGCCACTGATAATAAAGATCTTCTGCTGTGGATCCACTTTCCGAATTTCATTAAAAGCGGCTCTTCCATCCATAACCGGCATAACCATATCCATAACGATCAAATCAATTTCCTTTTTATTGCGCTGATAAATATCTACTCCATCCCTACCGTTCCCTGCTGTGTACACTTTTAAACCGGACATTTCCATAATCTCTTTCATCATACTACGAATATTATATTCATCATCTACCACCAGGATGGTTGCTTTGTGAGGCTGAGTTTCGAGTACCGATTTTTTTATGACAGGTGTGGGGCTAATCACAGCTTTTTCCTCCTTGAAAGGTAGGTATACATATACTGCGGTAAAACGGTCAACTTGACTATCTAAAAAAATGTGACCCTTCATGTCCTTAACTAAATTATACGCAATAAATAATTCTAATCCAACCCCTTCGTTTTTAACACGGGTAGAATAGAAGGGCTTCAAAACCTGGGTCAAACCTTTTTCGGGTATTCCCGGTCCATTATCTTTGATACAAATTTCAATATACTGACCAGTCTTAAGAAAGAATTGTGTGTGAGGTATCAATCCATCTTTTTTTTGCTGAATAAAAGAGGTTGAAAATACTATCTCCGGACGTGTTTTGTTTTGCAAGGCGATGATACTATTCCTCACAATAATATCAAAAAGATGCCGTATTTTCAGGGGATAAAGAACGGCATTTTTAATTGTAGGATCGAGCTCAAGTTTAATTCTGATGTTATCCGGAAGTTCATTCTTTACGGAGTTCACATATGCATTAAGAATCTTGTTGATATTCGCGTTTCCTTTTTCTTCCTGGGCTTCCACGTCATAGTTCAAAAACTTTTGAATCAGATTCGCAGAACGCTGGGTTGCTTTTTCAATTTGATCCAGTTTGTGGTGATTTGAATTATTCCCGGAAAGTGAATCCTTAAGCAGAGATATATTCGGTAAAATAGTAGTCAGTAAATTGTTAAACTGACTTACTAAAATGCGTGAAAATTGATCTATTTCATCCAGGATTTCATTTCGGCGTTCAATTAACTCCTTGTAATGATTTTCCGATACGTCCCCTGCAACAACCAGAACAAAATCGGATTGAGATTTGATTGTCAGAGGACTGACAATAAACTCAAACATACCTGGTTGTCCATTTTGTTTTAATATTGGTGAGCGGAAAATTTGCAGCGGTTTTTCCTGAATGTTCGATAACAAATTTCGGAATACAGAACGGTTTCCCGAAGGAATGATTTCAAAGAAATCCTCGCCGATGATTGATTCTCCGGCCAGCTGGATATCTTTCAAAGCGGCAGTATTAGCATGTAAAATTAAGCGACGATTGTCAATCGTGAAAACATACAGAGGACCATTTTCAAAAAAGTCAGAATATTTTAAATCCTCAGTTGATTTCAAAAACTTGGCCTGCTTAATTAATCGCGATTTCAATATGGCAAAATAAAAATTTTGATAAATCAATAACGAAATAAGTCCCAGAACAAGATTGATTAAACTCAGTTCCCGCAATTCAAAAGCGCTGTTTTCCTTAATAAGAATGCCAATACCAAATAATTGCCCACGGGCTTTTAAAGGAAAAATGATCGCTGATTTTGCTTTGAAAATCGCCCAATGGATTTCCTGGGCATGGAAGGAGGACGTCTCAGTTATGAGATGAGATAACCCATCACCCTCAAAAATTGTCTTCAACAGCTCAATATTTGAAGATTTTATAAATTTTTTTATCTGCTGATTATCCGAACCATCCGCTGTATAAATATCATACTGAGGATCATCTTCTTTCAGCTTAAATAAAACAAATCCGTGCTGGTATTGAATATTGTCATTAAGAAAGTTAAATATACCTTCAATAGTTTTCTCGGAACTTTTACAATGGATCACCTGCTTTTGAAAATCGATGAGGTCAGAAAGCAAATTTACACTATCAGAAAAAGCATCATATTGAAATTCAATATTTTGGAGACCTTCTTGAATATATTCGTTCAAGGACGAAAGTTCCCCCGAAATTTTACCAAGTTCTGCAAAGACGGAGGCATTATCCTCGATTTTTTTCAGCGTGGAGATAATTGAATTCAGATGTGCTTTTACATTTTCGGTTTTTTTCATGATGTCCCTATCTGAAAATGATCTAAAAATATTTTTTGGCCCATAATTTCTTTTCGAACTTTATCAACAATTTGGGTATAGTCCTTAGTCGATATGGCCAAAATCTTCTCAAGATCCGGATCTAATTCCTCAAGATTGATTGGACTTTCAATATTCTCGTCCAAACTGCATGCAATCAAATTACCGAGATAAACCAACCTATTTCTAAAGCTTTGCTTATCAACTAAATTTTCTCGCTCCGGAATATGATGAAAACGAATCATTGAGACTACACTGGCTGGTAGATTCCATTGATCAGCTAATTCAGCACCCAGCTCCGCATGATTGTAATCCAGAAACTTTGTTTCCAATTCTATCAGACTTGATGTTTCTTGTTTATCTTTCTCGAGAAGAAAATAATATTCATCGCCTAATTTATGTAATAACAATATTTTACCTATATCGTGCAATAATCCGCCCAGATAAAGAAGTTCTTTATTATCCGAATCGTAATTTTGGGCAAGTATCTTTAATGATAGTGCTGTAATTAGCGAATGGCGGCAAATCTCGTGAAAATACTTATGATGACTTTGTTCTTTAAATAAACTCATTACTGATAAGGAGAGAACTATATCGCGAACCATTTCGAATCCCAAAATAACCAGTGCTTTTTCCAGGGAAGTTATCTTTTGGGGATAATTGAATAAGCTTGCATTAGCCGTCTTTAAAATCTGAATGGTTAATATCGGGTCACTTGAAACCAGTTTTAAAAAATTCGATTTATCTATTTCACTATGATAACTGTAACGGATAATTTCCATTGCCATGGCAGAACATGCAGGTAGTTTTGAAGTCGTTCTGATAATATGTGATGTTGTATAGTGCATAATTTTATTTTAAATCCATTTACTCATCATGGAAACATCAAAAATTACTATTTTTTGCAAAAGGTCTAATACTCAATATTAATCTGCTCTGCATAATCTGTTGAAGATGGCCAAAAAGTCATTCCTGCATCGCTAACTTCCGAATTTTATTTCTCAAAGTCCGAAGGGAAAATCCCAGTTCACGTGCTGCATGGGTTTTATTTCCATTTGATTCCTTTAAGGCCCTCCTTATAATCTCTCTTTCACAAACTACCAATTGATCTTTAAAAGATACTTTGTCGCTACCAACTTTAGGAATTACCACAGATGATTGGGATTCTGCTGCTGTTTGCGACTGTAAATAAGCAGGTAAATCTTTGATATCAAGGAAATCCGAATCGGTCATAACAACCGCATTTTCAATGGCATTCTCCAACTCGCGGATATTCCCGGGCCATTCATACTGCAGTAAAACATTTATTGCTTCCTGGGAGATACCATTGATAGTTCGTTGATTTTTCTCAACATACCTTTCAATAAAAAAATCAATCAGGGGGCCAATATCTTCCGGCCGTTCCCGGAGAGGAGCTATGGTTATAGGAATTACATTTAAACGATAATAGAGATCTTCCCTGAAAAGTGATTTTTCCATTGCTTGCTCAAGATTTTTATTGGTGGCAGCGATTAATCTCACATCAACTTCAACATTTTCAATACCACCTACCCGGGTAAAATTCCGGTCCTGCAGGAACCGCAGTAATTTTGCCTGTACACCTAACGGCAACTCTCCAATTTCGTCTAAAAATAGTGTTCCCTTTTGCGCCAGCTCAAATTTTCCTGTTTTTGATTTATAAGCCCCGGTAAAAGCACCTTTTTCATGACCAAAAAGTTCACTCTCAAGAAGTGTTTCCGGAATAGATGCACAGTTTATTTCGACTAAATTATTTTCCGCTCTTAAGCTTTGAAAATGAATGGCGCGGGCAATTAGTTCCTTACCGGTACCACTTTCTCCCCGGATGAGTACCGTCGCTTCCGTAGATGCAACTTTAATGATCTTTTTAAATATTTCCTGCATTTTACCACTCACACCGATAATGTTTTCAAAACTATAGGTTTGCTGGAGTTTATCCTTCAGATCAATATTTTCAAATATAAGTTGCTGCTCTTTTAACGAACGCCGGATTACAATTAATAATTCATCCAGGTCAATCGGCTTAGTTAAATAATCATAAATTCCTAATTTCATTGCCTCAACTGCATTTTTAACCGATCCAAAAGCAGTCATCATAATAATCTTAATTTCCGGAGATCGCTTTAAAATCATTCGGGAGATTTCTAAGCCATCCTTATCCGGAAGCAGATAGTCCATCAGGACAATATTGAACTGACTTTTTTTTATTTCTTCCAGAGCGGCTTTTCCGTTCTTCGCTTTGGTAACCGAGAATCTTTCTTGTTCTAAAATTTCTGCCAGACCCTCGAGGGTATTCGGGTCATCTTCAACTATTAGAATTTTTTCATTCATACCAGGAAACTCCCAACAGGTTATTTAATTTGATTAATTCATAAAATCTCACGCATACACCAAGAATACTATAAAAATTATCCACGGATTACACTGATTAAAATGGATTTTAAGAAATCTAACATAAATCAGGAGCAGCCAAATAATCCAAAATAGGAATGAACACATATTCTTGTTTGTTATAATTAACACTTTGTGTTCTTTGCCTGTCCGGCTATACCTTGTTAGACGGGCGACTTAGCGTGATGAATATTTTGTTTATTTATTTAATGGTAAAAATTCAATAAGGTTCTCATCACGATCGGTTTTTTTATCTTTTGAGCATTTCATCAGGTAAAGAATATTATAATTGTTTTTATGAAAGTAGAATAATACTTCTAATTGATAGTATTATCTGAATTTAATTTAATTTCCATTCGCAATGTGTTCTTTTAATGTTTTATACATTGTAACTAAGTATATCAACAAATTTTTTTTAGAGCAGAATATGCAATCATGTATTTTTTATCAATATCACCCTTCCCAAGGCAAGTATATTAAAACTGTGGTTCCAGTTCCTTCATTACTCGCCACCTCAATCTCACCCTTGTGACCTTCAATAATCTGCTTTGCAATTGCTAATCCTAAACCGGTCCCTGTTTTCTTGGTCGTATAATAAAATTCAAAAATTTCCGATAATTTTTGTTTGGGAATACCAACCCCACCATCCACAATTTTGATTTGGATACTTTTAGAAACCCTTTTCCCTTTTTTCTTATCCGGACCAACTGCTGTTTGAATAGACATTTCACCGCCATCCGGCATGGCATCAAAGGCATTGAGTAAAATATTCTGAAATACTTGTTTTAATTGATTATAATCGAACATACCAAAAAATGTGTGGTCGGAATAGTTCCTCTTTACAATGATTCCCAAACTTTTGGCCTGTCCTTCCAGAGTTAGTATAACCTCTTCCAATATCTGGTGGACATCGGAGCGGATAAAATTGAGTTCAGGGGGACGGGTAATTGCCAGGAAGTTAGTTACCAGACTATTCATTCTATTAATTTCAGAGGTAATTATATTTAAGTATTTCATCTTTTTTTCAGGGGGGGACTCCGTCTGGCTGATTAACCGTCGCAGTATTTGCATATTGATATTCATAGCATTCAGAGGATTTCTTATTTCGTGACTTACCAGGGAAGCGAAACGACTTATAGCCGCCAGACGTTCCATCCGCCGTAACTGTCTCTGATTCTTTTCCAGAGATTCCGCCATTTTATTAAATTCATCTGCCAGAGCCACCAATTCATCCTGGTGTTCTATCATGATGCGATGAGTGAGATTTCCTTCAGCATAGGTTCGCACCCCTTTTACTAAAGATTCAAATGGTTGGGTAATGCGACGAATAGTTCCGAATGCCAGAAAAAGAGCCAAAATTGTAGTGACCGATACAAAAACAGTAACCTGATTCCTCATCTTCCTAACCAGCTCGAAGGCTTCTTCCTCATTCTGCTGAACAACAATACCCCATGAAAATTCTGGTACCGGCACATATGTAGCAAATATATTTACATCTTCCTCAGTGTAGAAACTCATTCCTTCCTCGCCTGCCCTTAGAGCATCAAAAAAGGGTAACTGTGTAAATCGTTCCTGGCTCAATACACGCCGCTTTTCGGGATGGGCAATCAGATTCCCATCCGAGCTGATTAACATCGCAAAGCCAGTTTCCCCAACCCGGATGCTGTCTAAAAGTGTCCATACATTTTTTAAATCAATCTCACCCACTAAGATTCCTTCAACTGTATTATATCTCTTGATAGGAAGTGCAATGGACATTGCTGGATAATTAGATGGTGTAAAAGTTACATTTGAAAGATATTCACGATCCGTCATGGCAACATAATAGACAGGTTCTCTCTGATAATTTTTTAATTCCTCCCCAAAACTGGTAGTCACAACAGACATGCCAGATCTATCCAGAATAAATATCTTTCTAAAAATATTATACTTATTCTGTATTTTATTGACGTAGCGACTCTGGGTAAATCTCTCCATTTCAATAATATCCCGGGATTGCGCCATGGTATTTAAAATAGTCAGGGGCTCTTTAACAAAAAGGGAGATCCCATTACTTGCACCCCGGGCAATTTCCAGGTTACGCTCAAAAATATAGGTCTGAACATTATTTTCGGTTAAGCCGATTAAAAGAAAACTGGCAATGAGGATAGGCAAGACTCCTAATCCGACAAAGTTGAGGATCAGTCGACGCTGAATTTTTCTTTCCAGATATCGTCGAATATATATTTTTACTGTTCTTAAATACGAGCCAATGCTCAAGGAACTCATGAAATCAACGTTATGGATATTTTTGTAAAGATTTTGGGACAAACCAGTTCTCATATGGCATAAGACGCCAGAACGATTGTTTATCACCACTTTGCCGGATCCGGGCATGCTCAAATCGATTGGATAGGCCATAGAAGATTTTATCATCAAAATAGAGGAATACTGCGGGAGCTTCATTATTGATGATAATCTGGAAACGCCTGACATATGGTCTGATCAGATCCGGATTTTTATCAGCATTTTTGAAAATTGCTTCAATTGTGGTACTGGAGTAATTACTAACGGAGGACTGGTTCTTTAATATTCTAAAATAAAATTCTTTAATAACACTATAAAGATTATCTTCATAATAAGAATAATCCTGTAAAACAGCACTGTATTGATTAAGTGTTACCAGTCTATCTTTTTCTTTAAAATCGACTGGTTTGGGTAATACATTGATTCCTAACTCTGAAAGCTGAATTTTTATGACCCGGGCGATACTCTCCTGCAAAAAGGATCCTTCCTCAAATAATAGTTCCAGGTTAAAAAGAGAACCATCTTTCTCCAGGATACCACGCGGGGTGCTGATATGCCAGCCATTTTCCTGAAGAATATTAACACTGATGCTCGGTGCATAATTTTGCCGAAATAAATCTTTATAAAATAAGGGATGAGTGATATCCACAATGGAATATGCGATATGACCTTTCGGTTCTATAATAGTCTTGATGATCTGTTCGGGATCAATACCACTGCGGATCGCCAGCCTAACCTTGGGATTGTTGAAGGGTTCGCGCTTGGTATTAAATAATATATAAAATAATTTTTTTTCGGGCCGGGGTGTGGAAAAAATCTTAATCTGGTCTCTTAACACCTGGTAAAGGCGGTTTGCAGTTATGCTTTCTTTTACTTCAATAAAATCAAGATTTCCCTTAAGAAAATCATCATTCATCTTTTGTTCGTTATCGTAAAAATGGTAGACAATTTTGTTCAGAAAAGGTCGTCCAAAAACATAATTTGAATGGGCCGATAAAATTATACTCTGGTCACTCAATTGTTCAAGAATAAACGGACCATTTCCCAGGGGTTTGCTTTTCGAAAAGTATTCATACCCTTCCTGATAAAGATTTTCGTAATAGTCTTCAGACAGGATGGGAATATCAGAGAAAAGCAAATCAAAAAAATTATCTTTTTGCTTAAGAACAATATTAAATTCTAAATCCCCGATCAAATCAATTTTTTCGATATTAGAAAAATCAATCTGTCGGTTAAGGATATGACCATCATGTTTCATTAAAATTTCGAATGTAAATCGGACATCATCATTCAACAAATAGGATCCATCATGGAAATAAATATTTCTGTTTAAATCATATATCCATTCTTTTCCCTGCTTTGATAAAATAGAAGATGCAATCCGGCGGGAAACCAGACTGGACGTTTGCCCAAACCTGTCTACATTCTGTTGCAAGCCTATCCCAAAAACAAAGCGTACCAGTTGCTTTTCCACCACATTATTGATTTGGAAGGGATTCAAATGCGATGGAGGTTGGCCAACAGTACCTATAACCAGCTGATCACCATACGATTCGGCGGTACGTAGGGGAATTTGGCTTGTTAGAGATGAGTAGGAGAGAAGAAGAAATAGAAACAGAAGTTTGATTATATTCAAAATCCTTCCCGGTAATTATACCATAACTTTAAATTATAACAAATATGAAAATAAAAATCAAATTTAATAAAAGATTGCAGGGCATTCGCATAAAATAGTTAGCCCGTATCAATTCTCAAACGATAGATCTTTTGTGCTTTGACTTTCAGATTACATCAACATGGTGAAGCAGATAATGTTTCATTAATTTAATAATTCCTTGATTTATATTTGTTTATAATACTGATAATATTGTGGTTATCTTCGATTTTCATAAACTCATTCGCTTCTGAGTCTCTTGCTTTCAGCACAAAAATGTCATATATTTGGCGGTCAATTAACGAATTTGGAAAATATACTATGGTAGAAACTTCAAAAGATATTCATTTAAATCATCATGATGGTGAACCTATTTTTCGCATCGGGGTGGTTGAGGGTCAGGAATATATTGATTTTCATGTATTTGGAACATTTTCCGTTATGGACTCCTCAGATAAAATCATGTTTTCCGCGATCAAATCCGACATGAAATGGCGAGTAAAAATTAAGGAAAGCAAAAATGGTAGCGAAAAATATCGTCTTATACTGTATGAAACATTCGATGCCAAAAGAATTGAAAATAAGTTAAAAATTGCTCGGAAATTTGATCCAGATGCAAAAATCGAGGTCTTGGGAGGAAACATTTTTCTGAATGAAAAGAAGATCAATAATAATACCAAGTACGTTATTATTGCTGGTGATTATGGCACAGAATTAGAAGCCCGTAAAGAATTTAAAAAATTTAAGTCAGAATTTAATCCAACGGTCATAATGGATACAGTACGCGATCCCAAGGGTATTCTGGAATTTTTTGATGCAGAATATGAGAATGCAGGTGAAACGAAGAACTATTTCAAGATTGTGCCGGACAATGTTCAGACTAAAACCAGACTATACAATTTGAGAAGTTATGACAATATTTTACAAAAAGAGCACTTTGACGACCGGGTATATAATGGCAGTCTGGAATTCCGTATCGATAATCAAGGCAAATTAATGGTTATCAGCGAATTACAGCTTGAATCATATTTGCGACGGGTGGTGTATTCCGAAATCGGAAAAGATCTTCCGGTTGAATTTAGTAAAAGTTTGGCAATTGTCTGTCGAAGTGAAGTACTGGCGAGGGTTGAACACAAACATTTAGGTGATCCCTATGATATGTGCGATTGGGGGCACTGTTTACGCTACTATGGAAATGATTTTGAAGATCCCAATATTGATCAGGCCGTCGAAAAAACATGCGGACAAGTTATTTTTTCCAACGGGAATATTTGTGATGCTTATTTCAATCTTATTTGTGGCGGACATACCGAAGACGTGAGTGGCGTTTGGGAGATGGATGAATCACCGCAGTTCCATGGTAAATATGACTGGAAAGATACCCCAAAGGAATTTAAAAACCTGAATAAAGAACAAGTCGTTCGTAAATGGATTTTGTCCCGTCCCGATGCATGGTGTAATCTCAAAGGAGGAGATATTCCTCATTCATTGGAAAAGTACAAAAAATATTTTCGCTGGGAAGTATACTATTCAAGACAAGAACTTGAAAATCTCATTTACAAAAATACCGGTGTAGATATCGGAATATTATTTGATATCGTTCCCTTGCGACGTGGCAGATCAGGTCGACTCAAAGAATTAGAACTGATCGGAAGTTTGAAAAATTATAAACTTAGAGGTGAATTAAATATCCGGGAGACACTCGCACAAGATTATCTGGAAAGCTCCTGTTTTATCATTGAAAAGGAGCTTGATGAGATAGGCACCCCGATTTCCTTCACCCTGGTAGGTGGTGGACAGGGACATGGGGTAGGTATGTGTAAAACCGGAGCAGCCATTATGGCATCTCACGGCAAAAACTGGAAGAAAATATTACAGCATTATTTTGAAGATTGCAAGATTTCAGCAGTCTATCCCAACAAAAAACCAAAATGATATAGTTCACTATTGTATGATTTGAACAAAATAAAATTAACAGTGATTCTCAACCTCACAGCTTGTCTAAATTGAATGGAATGAATAATGGTAGAAGTTATTCAAGATCGAATCGAACAATCCCAAGAAATTTTACTCAACCTTCGGAGTTATCTTTGACATCGAGTCAAAAGAAAAAGAAATTCAGGAATTAGAGAAACTGACTCATGATCCCTCCCTCTGGGACAATCCAGAAAAAGCTCAAACACTTCTAAAAAAACTCAGTCTGCAGAAAGAAATCATTCAGGAATGGTCAGATTACCATAAAGAATTGGAGGATCTTACACTCTTACTTCAAATGAGTAAAGAGGAAGAATCACCAGATATCATCAGTGAATTGGATCAGGAAAGCAGCAGACTCCTTCAAAAAATCAGGGGATTGGAGTTACGAGGTATCATGTCGGCTCCGGAAGACAGCAAAGAAGCCATCCTGACCATACACCCGGGCGCGGGAGGCACTGAATCCCAGGATTGGGCAGAAATGCTCATGCGTATGTATTTACGCTGGGTAGATAAAAATAAATTTCAGGCCGATATACTAGACCTTTTACCGGGAGAAGAAGCGGGTATAAAAAGCGTGTCCATCGAAATCAGGGGATCCCATGCTTTTGGTTATTTAAAATCGGAAAGCGGAGTACATCGGTTGGTACGCATCTCCCCATTTGATGCCAGTGGACGCCGTCACACTTCATTTGCCTCGGTGTTTGTTGTTCCGGAAGTGGATGAGGAGATAGAAATTGATATCAATCCTACCGACCTTCGAATAGATACCTTCCGGGCCAGTGGTGCAGGTGGACAACATGTCAACCGGACGGATTCGGCAGTACGAATTACCCATATTCCCACTAATATTGTCGTTACCTGTCAAAGCGAGCGCTCTCAACATAAGAATAAAGCGAACGCCATGAAAATTCTAAAAGCCAGAATCTATCAGAAAAAACTGGATGAAGAGAAAGAAAAAAAGCAAAAATTAGAAGATGCCAAAACCGGTATCAGCTGGGGAAATCAAATTCGCTCATATGTCTTTCATCCATACAATATGGTCAAGGACCATCGAACGGATTATGAAACTTCGGATATCCAGAGCGTTATGGATGGCAATATTGAGGATTTTATAAATGCTTATTTAATGTTTAAACCCGAGATCAAATAGATAATTACGCTGTTGAGTTAGGCAGGTTAGATCACCATAT
>CBDUVK010000055.1:0-12760 GCA_965370645.1 uncultured bacterium | reverse complement strand
TATTATTAAGAGAAGTATCGGCTCAGGATTCCCTGCAAATATTGATGGCTCCTGGCGGCGGTTGTGCCATAAAATTCGAACCAACCTGGTCACCCTGAAATTTGGGATTCTCAGAATAGAAAGTATTCAAATTTGAAACTAATTTAGAGGCATTTGAAATGAAATTTATAACTCCTGTAATATTGATCTTTTGTCTGGTTTATCAGATTAATGCCCAAAAAAGTGAGCCTGTATTATCTAATCTGAATGCGACTGTAGATTCGCCAATTTATACAACTTATGCGGCTGCTCTGGAACGATCAGAATTTACGCTCGATGAAGGATACCACTTTCTGTTTTACGATAGTAGTCGTGGTTTGGATTTTATTACCGATACCGGCGGTGATATCTGTCTTGCATTCAAGCGTGGCGCAGAATATATCTATGAATTAGAGAACCTGGCAAAACCTCCCATAATTACTGTCAATTATCCGGATATGGTACGCTATCATTATTTCCCCTTCTCTGAAGTGCGGGTTGATGCAACTTTTCTTACCTATAGTTCACACGAAGTGATTTTGGATCTAAACCTTACAAATGTTAGCAAAAAACCTCAAAGTTTTCAAATTATTCCATTTCTGCAAAATCACTATAGAACATTCAACCAAATTGCTTTTCACCCTGATAACAATGCTATTACTTTCACCCATGAGGAACTCCCGGATCGCTGGGTACTTAACCATGATGTACCATATGTCAATCCGGTGAGGGATGTCTTCCAAACGTCCTTAAAGCCGGACCGCCAGACCAGTTACAGGAGCTATAAATGGGGAAATATATCCATTCCCCAGGAAATTAACATTATGAAAAAACCAGTTTATGTGGTCTGGGGCAAAGTTTCAAAAGCAGATGGAGAGCGGTATCGGTCTGATAAAGTGGCACCGGAAGTGATGGTGAGCCTCTCCAGTCAACCCGGTAAAATTTTGACCAGTACAGCACCACGTTGGGGAAGTGCAGATCCTAATATATCATCCTATGGATTCTATGGCATTGAACTGGGAAATTTTGGTGAATTACAACCGGGTGATGTATATACACTGCGTTTTCTTTCCAGGGAAACCGGCCAGATTGCAGTAGTAACTGACACTGTAAAAGATACAGAAAAAAAACCGATGATTCGCCACGATCTAATTTTAGGAGGTTCTAACCTGCCTCAACCTCCCGGCAATTTGGATAAGGATATTTGGGGAAGCGGGACGGAAATCCGGCTCTTCTGGAAACGTCCGCAAGAAGAGTATACCTATAACGTCTACCGTCGAAATTATCGTGAAAGTGGTTCATATGAATTATTGCTGGAAAAAACTGACCGCAATTTTTTTACGGATAAAAATATTCAGGGGGATCAAATATTCGGCTACCTGGTGGTTTCCGTTGCCGAAGATGGGCAGTTGAGTATGCCATCGGTTGAAATCAATAATATTGCCGGCAGCGATTTTATCACCGATATTCGCTATCCTAACCAGATCACAAATAATATTAGTGACTTATCTCGTGTAATCGCTATGCCAAGTACTATCCATCTCGCTCCGTCAGAGCAAAAACATCTGCGCCTGATACGGGCCGTTTCACGCCTGGATAAAAACGAGGATGACTTAATCCGAGAATCGGAAAAATTATTAACTATCGATCTGAATCCGTTTCAAAAGGAAAATGAAAAACTCTTCAGCGACATCCCCAATATTAATTTTCAGGATCCGAAAAAGGAATTACTTTACTGGAGTGCCTTCAGCTTAATGCGTCAGGTTATGTTACCTCCGGAAGGCAAATGTAATTTCAATTATTACGTATTTTCCCGGGAACCCACCTGGGGCTGGGGACATGGTGGCCAGGTATTTCATGAAAGCCTCACCATGATGGCCTATGCGCACATGGATGCAACAAGTGCGATGAATTCGCAAAGAGTCTACCTGGAACGGCAATACCCGGAAGGATACATTAACTACCGAACCGGATCTTTTTTGGATGAGACCATACCCTACAATGATCAGTTGACATCATCAGCGCCCTGGTATGCCTGGCAAAACTGGGAAGTTTACAGAATAACCGGGAATAAAAAATTTCTGGAAGAAATGTACGAATCCAGTAAAAAATTCTATAACTACTATGTTTCAAATCGGGATAGTGATAACGATGGCTTATGTGAGTGGGGGGCTCATGCAATCCTGGAATCGGTAAGGGACGCGCGGGTAGCAGTTTGGGATGAAGTCGGCTGGCCCAGTAACTTTGAAGGGATAGACCTTAATAGTATGCTGGTTAAGGAGGCCAAATCTCTGGCAAATATGGCCCGTGAATTGGGAAAGGATAAGGAAGCAGACAAATGGGACAAAGATGCTGCTGATCGATCAGCTAAGATCAATACAACTATGTGGGATGAAGAGACAGGCTTTTATTATCATGTGGATAAACAGGATAATGATTTTACTTTTAAGAATCCCAATGATTTAAAAAGAGAAGAGATAATCGGTTTCCTTCCTCTCTGGGCAGGAATTGCATCGGAAGAACAGGCCAAAAAACTTGTTACGACATTGACGGATCCCGAAAAATTCTGGCGCAAATATGGTGTACCCTCCCTATCAGCCTCCGATTCATACTACAATCCCAAAGGTTACTGGAATGGACCGGTCTGGGTGGAATGGGATTTCCTGATCGTTCACGGATTGCTTCAATATGGGTATAGCGATTTAGCCCGGGAATTGGTAGATCGGGTCGCAGCCAATATGATCGCACAACTTCAGAGAGATCATCAATTCTGGGAATTTTACAGTCCGGATGACCAGTGGGCCGGATACCATAAACAGTATATTTGGGCCGGCATTATCAACCGTATGCTGATGGATGTTTATAGTCAACAAGACCGGTAGGGACTGTTTGATGAGAATAATTAACTGTATGAATTTTATATATAAATATTTTGGACTAAATAGTATTATCAAATTCTAACTCACCCCTTTTTTTCCTCCCTTATGTATAAGGAAGGGGATGGGGGAGGGTTAGTAATTATATATTTGAATATCATTTTGTCCATTTTAAATCAATAAACTGAGTAAAAAATATTATCAAATTAAAGAGCAATTGTTTACGAAAATCATTTGATAAATGTATATAATTCTATGGAGCTTCCTATGAAAACTGCATTCAAACTTGTTATAGTATTAATAATCATTTCTTTTCCATTAATTTTGCTGGCAGCTGATGGATTGATTGATGCATTTCCCATACAACAAAATGATCTTGAATTGAACAGGTTAGCACAGCCGGGAAGACCATTTGATAAGGTAGGACGTAAATTTGCGATTTTGGGGGAGGAGAGCGGTAGTTTTGAGGCCTGGGCCTATCCCTTAAAACTCTTCCGGAATTTTGAATTCTCCTTTTTTTTAGGAACCTCTACCCGGCCCATCACTGCCAAAGATATTGTTCATTCGATTTCTGTTACCCCGGAAGCCACCGTAATTACCTATGTCTACCAGTCCTTTGTACTTAAGGCCATATATGTGACACCGGTAGACCAAGCAGCGGCGCTCATATTCCTCAGTTTAAATTCTGAGGAGCCGCTATCAATCGTCTGCAGTTTTTTGCCGGTATTACAGCCGATGTGGCCGGCAGGTATCGGGGGACAGTATGCTTATTGGAATAAGGATCGACACGCCTATCTCATCTCAGAACCAACCCGACAGAATAATGCCATGTTGGGATCGCCGTATGCTACGAGAGTATCCGCTACACCCGCCCATATGTTATCAGATTCCCCTAATGAGTTCAAAATAGATATCACCGATCCTGATGAGGTCCGGAATAAATACATCCCCATATATATAACTGGTGGAAATGAATCGCGGGATTCCTTATTCGCCCGCTATAATAAACTACAGGAGGATCCGAAACGCTATTACCTGCAGAATGTGGAATATTATCGTAAACTTCGAGAGAATACATTGCAGGTTACTACGCCCGCATCCCGACTGGATGTGGCTTTTGAATGGGCCAAGGTTGCCTATGATAATCTAATGGTTTCTAATCCCCTTCTTGGAACGGGACTGTTAGCAGGGTTACATGCTTCTGGTACCTCGGGAAGACCCGGATTTGGATGGTACTTCGGGGGTGATGCCTATATGAATATGTTGAGTATAAATAGTTATTGTAACTATACGACAGTAAAAGATGCCCTGGTATTCACTCAAAAATGGCAGAGAGAAGATGGGAAAATGGCCCATGAACTTTCGCAGGCTGAAGGATATATTGACTGGTGGAAGGATTATCCCTACGGATTTATCCATGCGGATACCACGCCCTTTTATATTGTTGCCATGTATGATTATTATAGAAGAACCGGGGATTTGCCTTTCATTAAGGATGGCTGGAATTCCTTAAAAAAGGCATATCAATGGTGTTTGAGTACTGATGCGAATAAAGATGGATTAATGGATAATAAGAAAGCCGGTTTAGGTGCCTCCGAATATGGTGCATTAACCGGTATTGAAACCGATGTCTATTTGGGAGCCGTTTGGGTCAAGGCAACTCAGGAGATGGAAAAACTGGCGGATGCTGTAGGAGACCGGAATCAGGCCGAAAAAGCAGCAATGGATTATCGAAAAGCCCTGCAGGCGTTTCAGAAAAAGTTCTGGTTTGATTCGGGGGGTTTTTATGCTTATGCCTTTAGTGCCAGGGGAGATCATGTTAAAGAAGTTTCTCCATGGCTTAGTGTGGGGCTGATGTGGGAGCTAGGGACAGCAGAGAATTCTCTTCTCTCTCTGCAAAATTTAAATTCAGCCAAATTAACAACGGACTGGGGCGTACGGCTTCTTTCAAGTGAAAGTCGTTTTTTTAACTCGGTCGGTTATAATTACGGAGCAATTTGGCCATTTGTCACCGGTTGGGTGACGATGGCTCAATATATCCATCATCAGGCATTACAAGGTTTTCAACTATTAATGGGTAATGTACAGCATACCTATACCGACCAGCTTGGAATGATGCCTGAGGTGCTCTCTGGTATGTTTAACACACCGCTGGAAGAATCGGTCTCACACCAGGGATTTTCATCCGGGGGCATTGTTTTGCCCTTTGTACGGGGACTTTTGGGACTCAGGGGAAATTGTATCAGTAAAATATTAGTTTATTCCCCCCAATTTCCTGCAAATTGGGAAAGAGTTACAGTTCGCAATCATCGCTTAGGAAATGCAACATTTGATTTGGATTTTATCAGATCAGATACCCTGATCCAATGTAAATTAAAGTCGGTAAAAGGTGCCGGTTATACCTTCCGTTTTGCACCCAACCTGGCTGCCGGAACAGTTTTCAGGGAAGCCAGACTAAATGGTAGAGCAATAACATTTCAGACAAAAACATATCAGCAACAATCTCAGGCCATTGTAGAAATATATGTTTCACAAGATAGTCAGATAGTCGAGTTAATTTTCCAACCGACTGTTGCTTTATTACCTGCTGTTATAGATTCTCATGTTGGGGATCCCAATTGTGGCTTGAAAATAATTTCGGTTCAAAGAGATGAAAACAAACTTAATGTCCAGCTAGAGGGTTTGGCTGGTGATGGATATTCCCTGAGTATTACCCAGCCCGAGAAAGTAGTATCTGTTCAGGGAGCTGAAATACAAGGTGATCAGATTATGATAACTTTCCCTCAGGGAGAACCAGGTAAATTTGTAAATCATCGAATTAGTTTAATAATTGAATAAAGTTGAGTTAATGATGAATCGATATTTGACCATTCTTTTACTTCTCTTACTAGGAACCGGGAGATCGGAATCACTCCGGCAGTTGCATATGGATACCCAAACCGGTTTCTCGGTAACCGGATTCATGACATCCCAGGGGGATCAGCTGGAGTTTAAAAATGCCTTACCATTATTTACTGTTGATATTAATGACCATCGGTTTTCGGCATTTGATGTATCAATGACTCAGACAACCAATCCATGGGAATTTGTGCTGGATGGAAAATTAAAGGGTAAAATTATTTGGGATGAGAATTTTGAATTGGGTTGGAAAGCCCGCATTATCCTTAGCAATGAGTCCTCTGATACTATTAAAGTTGCCAATATGGTACCGTTTGGTCAATCTGATGATCATATCTATATAACAGCCTCAGGTCCCTGGTCACTTGCCCGTACCAAATTATTCCGGCCAAACCTCGGGCCAGTTGGTGTGATCTTGCCCGATAATGCCTGGGAACTGGGGTATAGTGCAATTGAGACCGATAATGGCCTCAGTGTATGTGCACTTACTCGCCGTACCCAAATTGACGGTGCTGTGAAGCGACGGTGGTGGACCCGATTACCACCAAATGCCAATGTTGAATACACGATATATGTTGAAATCTATCAGGGTGAATGGCAAAATGGTCTGCGACAGATGTTTCAAAAGCGATATTTATACGATCTTGCAGAATTTGATGAATCTCTTTTCAACCGGCCTGATCTACAATGGGTGAAACATGATTACATTATCGGAATGCAAATGGCCTGGGATCACGAATTTTTTGATAAAGAGCGTGAAGGTTATCAAATTAAGGACTTTTTTAAGGAAGGTCAGCGGTTATTTGGTGGTTATGATGGATACGGGATTTGGCCAACCTGGCCGCGGTTAGGTGTGGATGAGCGCAATCAGTGGGATATGTACCAGGACATTCCGGGAGGATTGCCGCTTTTAAAACATATTGCAGAATTTGCCCAAGAACAAGGTACTCGCTTTTTTATTGCATTCAATCCCTGGGATCGCAGTACCCGTGCGGAAAATCCTCTAAAAGGTATGGCACGTTTAATTGATGCCACCGGCGCTGATGGTGTGGTGCTCGATACTCGCGGGAGTTCCAGCAAGGAACTTCAGGCAGCTGCAGATGAAGTTAAACCTGGGGTGGTGATGTATAGTGAGGGTATGGCGGTTCCCAAAGATATGCCGGGGATCATCTCCGGGCGGGTCCATGATGCAATCACAATGCCGCCACCGCTTAATCTTAACAAGTTGATTCGCCCTGATTTTGCAATTTTTCGGGTGGGTCAATTGTGGGATGGGCATCTTCACAGGGACATCTCCCTGGCCTTTTTCAACGGATATGGGATGGAACTAAATACTTTTCATCCCGGGAGACCTGAATGGCGGGAGGAGGTTTATCTTTATCTGGGGAAGACTACAAAAATATTGCGAGAGAATAGCTCTGTATTCTTATCCAAGCTGTGGAAACCTCTCATCCCTACACTGCAGGATAGTATCTGGGTAAATCAATGGCCGGATAAAGAGAAGACAATTTATTCCATCTATAGTGCTTTGCCAGCAGGATTTAAAGGTCCTTTATTTGAAGTGAAACCTTCTGAAAAAAGCCATTATGTCGATCTATGGCACCATGAAGAATTGCTGCCGGATACCTTGGATGGTTCCTTCTATCTTCCCTGCGATGTAAATTCCTTTGACCGGAAATGGTGCAATACCCGCCGTGAAGGAAATGTGGATTGTATCGCAGAATTTCCTATGCTGCTGGATATTTCCCTGGAATATGATTCCCTAACGTTTGCCGCCAGTAAAGGTGATCGAATATTAATCTGGAAAGGTGTTCCATCGTATCAGGATCAACCATTGGAATATTCAACGGGTGCTTATAGGTTTTCAATTCTGGAACTCTTCGACCGGTATGAAGGAAAATTTGTGATACAACTGTTTGATAAAAATGAACTGCTGGATGAACGAATTGAACAGATTGAGCAGGGTACAGCCAGGCTGATGTCCAGTGTAGAGCGGACACCAGCTGTTTCTCAGCTCCCAACAGGCATGGTACGGATACCACCCGGAAGCGTTCCAGTAAAATTAAGTGCCAATGATCAATCCGCAACTATGCGTTATCCTAGGAAATATCAGCAAGGTCAGATATTTGAAATAAATAATTTTTTTATGGATAAATATCCGGTAACGAATCAGGAATTCGGAATTTTTCTGGATCAGACCGGGTACCGACCGTTTGATGATACCAATTTTTTAGCACATTGGACAGATGGTAAGATCCCTGAGGGATGGGAAAATTATCCAGTGGTATACGTAAGCCTGCAGGACGCTCGTTTTTATGCCAGTTGGGTAGGCAAAAGATTGCCTACTGAACTGGAATGGCAATTGGCTGCCCAGGGTACTGATGGTCGAGATTGGCCCTGGGGGGCAGAATTTGATTCATCAAAATGCAACGTAGGGAATGGTTTTCCTCAGGCAGTAGATGCCTATCCGCAAGGTGTCAGTCCCTTTGGAGTGATGGATCTGGTTGGTAATGTTTGGCAATTGACCAATGACGTTTATGATAATGGAAGCTATTACT
The DNA here is from genome assembly GCA_965370645.1 of uncultured bacterium. GTDB lineage: Bacteria > Calditrichota > Calditrichia > RBG-13-44-9 > RBG-13-44-9 > RQOF01. The sequence goes on along the minus strand of CBDUVK010000055.1, from coordinate 4,410 downwards.
ACGTTATCCTCCGCGGTGGGAGTTATTATTATCCAACCTCCAGTTGGTGGTATGTTAAAGGCGGACCACAATCATTAAATAAACATCAATTGATGTATTTGGTAGATGAGGGATTTGATCGGAATGCCACCGTTGGATTTCGCTGTGTGAAGGATATCAAATAAACTAATAAGAATATAACATTTCAAAAATTGAGAGTAGGGGGCTTTCGCAGAAAATCATAATGATAAACCTCACTAAAAGAGAGGGTAACAAAAATGAATACCAAATATTTATTAATTATTCTAATCCTCATCTATGTATTATCTGCCAGGGCCCAATCTTCTCTTGATAATCTATTGTCTCCCGGGCGCTTGCCGTATTTAAAAAACAGTACCTTTGTGCAAATCTCCAGTTTTGATTCTACCGGAGGGAATAATGATCGCATCAATTTATTGGAGGGCCAGAAAGCAACCATCGCAGAGATGGAAGGTCCGGGGGTCATCACACGAATCTGGGTAACTATTGACTCGCGGGACCCTCATTTTTTACGCCGTATCGTGTTGCGCATGTTCTGGGATGGTGAAGATTCCCCTTCGGTGGAAGTCCCGGTTGGAGATTTTTTTGGCACCGGTTTCCAGTATAAACATTACATGTCTATGTTTGTGGGGATGTCCAGTGGTGGCTATTATAGTTATTTCCCCATGCCCTTTCAGAAAAGTGCCCGGATCGAAGTTGAGAATCAAACCGGCCAAGAGGTGTACGCCTTTTATTTTCACATCGATTACCAGAAATTGGATGAACCGTTAGAAGAAGATGTGGCCTATTTTCATGCCCAATGGCGGCGGGAACTGCGCACTTCACCGGAAAAAAACTATACTATCCTGGAGGCTGTGGGCAGAGGCCATTTTATCGGCTGTAATATGAGTATGCAGCACTATAGAAGGAACCTTTGGTATCTGGAAGGTGATGAGATGGTTTATGTGGATGGCGAACAGTTTCCCTCCATGTATGGCACGGGAACGGAAGATTATTTTACCGGCGGGTGGTATTTTAACCGGGGAGAATTTGCAGGTCCCTATCATGGTTTAATTATCAAAGATGATTCTCTGGCAAGAATTGCTGCCTATAGATTTCAGGTTGGCGATGCTATACCATTTAAAAAATCACTCAAATTTACCATTGAACATGGCCACGGAAATACTGAAGTGGCAGATTACAGCAGTACTGCCTACTGGTACCAGAAAGAACCTCACCAATTATTTCCGGTTCTTCCTAAAGCGAGTTTACGGATTCCTCTGCGTATTCAGGTTCCTAATGGTCTATTAGAAGCTGAAGGGTTGGATGTCAATGGAAAATCTATTGATACAAGTATTGAGGATATGTCAGATTATGGTCCGGAATGGAGCAGTTTAAAACAACTGAAGATAGTACTCAACAGCAAGGCCAGAAATTTTTCCATTGTTTTACCTGATCTGGAGGAAGATCGCTTTAATGTTGATCTTTATTTTACCCAGGGTCCGGAATATGGGGATTATGATATCCTCTATGATGGGCAAAAAGTTGGAGCTCTCGCTGGATATCATCGAGAGGTTGTGCCTGCCGGTAAAATCACCTTACCGGATCTGCGGGTTAAAAAGGGATCGATTACACTGGAATTTGTTAACACCGGTAAGCATCGGAAAGCAACCGGTTTTGCCGTGGGAATTGATGGATTTTATACTGAACCGGTAAGGGAATATATTTCAGAATGGTATATAATCGGACCTTTCCCGAATGAAAGAAAATCAGAGACAGAGCGATTGGGTCTGGATACCGTCTATCCTCCCGAAAAAGAGGAAAAGCTGAATAAGGCTTATATAGGCGCTGATAGCCAGTATGTTAAATGGAAATTGTATCCAACACCCGAGAACGGAAGATTTCAGTTGTGGAATAAAGTCGATCCATATGAACTGGTTGTGACCTATGCTTTAACCTATGTCTATTCTCCCAAAGATCAAACGCTTCCTCTGTTACTGGGCTCGGATGATGGTGTAAAAGTTTTTTTAAATGATCAAGCCATTCATCGTTTTCTGGCAGTGCGTATTTCGGCACCGGATCAGGATCGTGTCCCCTTGCACCTTAAGGAGGGCTGGAATAAACTGCTCATTAAAATTGAAAATAATTTTGGGGGTTATGCTTTTTTTGGCCGGATACTTGACATTGATAAAACCCTGACAATCAGTGTAAATAAAGAAAAATAGGTTTGATAATTAAATTATTTCATAGAGTATGCTTTTAGCAAAGGAACTTTATATGAAATACTCTTATTTTAGTTTTTTAATATTGATACTTCCATTAATCTTGATGGCTCAGATTAGGATAGCGGATGAATACTTGATTCTTAATGCCAAAGGGAGCGATCCTTTATTTACTAATTATGCAGCAACTATTGAACGCTCCCGCTTTTTTGCCGATAAGTCCTACTTTATGGAGTATTTTACGGATAATAAGCCAATTACTTATGGCAGTCAGTATTCAGGAGAAATGACAGTTCTCTGGAAGATAAATAACATGGTAATTGATGAAATTGGGAAATTTATAAGGCAACCTGTCGTAATTGCCTCTTTCCCGGATATGGCCATTCTTGAATATGAACCATTTCAGGGGCTTGAGGTCGAAGAGGTTTTCTTCGTCTATAGATCGGGCGCCATTATTATTGATTTAAACATTAAAAATACCGGAAATAGAGAACTCAAACTGAACCTCTACCCGTTAATTCATTTACCGGAAGACTCCCTGAACGTGGTAAAATATGACAGGGAACATCAAGGTTATATATTTACACACCACGAGTCTATGATACGCTTGCATAGTAATCTGTATGCAGCTCGGGGATATCCGACCCATTTTAGAAATTTACTGGCTTCGAATTTAACACCTGACAGCTATGGGACTGATAAAGGTTGTAATCTAAAAGATTTTTATTTTGCGGTCAAAAGGTTAAGTAAAGTGCATTCCGAGGTTCTACAATTGAATGAGATGGAATCCGGTTATACCGAATTTGTAGCACTACAAAAGAATTTTCGATTAGAACCCGGAGAAGTGGCAGCAGTTCGCTTCGTTCGTGGCGTTCAGGATGCCCGGATAGCTGAATTCGAATTAGTCAATGAAGTTAAACGGGCGCTTTCTGCTGATATTCAACTATATGTAGATGAAAATGTGCGTTTATTCCAATCGATACCCCATATTAGCTTTAAATCGGTTGATGAGAAAATGGTCTACCTGGGCGCCTTGAATCTGGTCCGTCAATGCATGTTGCCCCCCTCAGGTGAAACTTCCTATAATTATTACGTGTTTTCCCGAAACCCGGTGTGGGGGTGGGGACATGGCCACCAGGTGATGCATGAATCATTGTCGATGCTGCCCTATGTCTACCTGGATGCGGAGTCGGCGGAAGAATCCCAAAGAATTTATATGGAGCAGCAGTATGCAGATGGGTTAATTGGTTACCGGCACGGACCGCGCGGTCCCCAGGTTTATCCCCATGAAGGTGTCGCCACTACCTCAGCTCCTTTCTTCACCTGGACCAATTGGGAAGTATATAAAGTGAGCGGTAATCGGGCATTTTTGAAAGATGCATATCAGGCAGGATCCCGCTTTATTGATTATCTGGAAAATGAACGGGATAGAGATGGAGATGGTATGTTCGAGTGGGGTCCTTATGGTATTATTGAGAACGTCCGGGACGGTTGGAATGTGGTATTTCAACTATTTTCACAAGGGGAAGATGAAGGTCGGGATATTTCTGATGAATTGGATGCTCTTGATTTGACCTGCCAGGTGGCCAATGAAATATACTATCTACGTGAGATGGCACGGGAATTGGATTATGAAGAAGATGTAGAAAAATGGACCCAAAAATTTGATCAAATTGCCCGATTAGTCAATCAATATATGTGGGATGAGGATGACCAATTTTACTATCATGTGGCTATGGAGGATAATTCCTTTCAATTCGAAGGTGAAAGTCTGAAACGTAAAGAAATCATCGGATTCCTACCCATGTGGGCGCATATCGTTCCCAAGGAGCGGGCAGCAGCACTCATGAAACATTTGAAGAATGAAGAATCATTCTGGAGAAAATATGGCGTACCTACCCTGGCAGCAGATGATCCTCATTATACTCCTTTTGTAGATGGCTGTTGTCGCTGGAATGGACCGATTTGGCTATTATGGGATTATATGGTTTATAACGGATTACAGAATTATGGTTATAAAAAAGAAGCGAAAGAATTAGCGAATAAAATGATGTTGGCAGTGGTAACTCAACTAAAGAAGAATCATCGGTTTTGGGAATCATTCAGCCCGGACTACCCGGTTCAGGAATGTCCTTCCAATTATATTTGGGATTCTATCATGGCCAAATTACTCATCGATGTTTATAAAAAA
>CBDUVK010000054.1:0-12989 GCA_965370645.1 uncultured bacterium | reverse complement strand
GGATTTGGTGTTTTTCAGCTTCCTACATTGCTGAAGGAGTTCGGTAGAGAGAGATGAGGTTTTATTAAGGATCCAGTACCACCTTTATTGTAGCTTGTAATCTTGCATCTTGCAATCTTGTATCTTGTTTTCTTGTATATTGGAGTCTTGTATCTTGTGGTCTTGTCTACTTGGCAACAAAGATCACCGCATCAGGATCATTCTTTTGCTATGCGTGAAGGTATGCCGCCCATCAATTGATTGAGCCGATATTTGGTATATATAGGTTCCACTGGCTACCGACTGTCTGCTCTGATTTGTTCCATCCCACCTGATCTCATAAAACCCGGCGGGCACTTCACCTTCCTGCAACGTTTTAATACGCTGTCCCAAAATATTATAAATCCACAGTGAAATTCGGGCATTGACGGGCAGATTGAATTTGATGGTCGTCTCCGGATTAAAGGGATTGGGATAGTTTTGGACCAACTCAAATTTGCCCGGTACCGCAGGCGGTACAACCATCAAAGGACTATGCCAGGTCATTTCCCCACTAAAGGAGACATCGATCAATCGGTAAGCATACACAAAAGCCAGGGATATATTCTCATCAATGTATTCATATTCTGTGAGGGTTGATACGGATCCCTGTCCCTCGATGCTAGCAATTCGGATGAAATCTTGAGCAGTATTCTGCAACTCCAATTCCCCTGCTTCGACCTGCTGATATTCCTCACGGGAGAGCGTTTTCCGATCGATATACCAGCTAGCATTTTCGATCTCACTGGCAGTTTGCCAGTGCAGCACTACATTTTTACCCTGGAGATTGGCTTCAAATAGCACTAATTCTACCGGCAGTGAGGTATCATCAGTGGCATCGCTCAGGATCAAGGTATCCGTGGTACCGGCAACAAAATCATAATTGAAACCGGGGATCTCGATATAATTCATGCTGGTATAAATATTTCCCCCCATCAGGGTCCAATGACCATTCCGCCTGCGCCAGATTACCAGATCCTGTTCAACTTCATATTGCAATTCATTGTCCCCGTAATAAAGCCGGATACTCGCTAAACCACCATTGGTCGGTTCAACGGTGTAATACCGCGCTACAGAAGAATCTGCCGCCAGAGAAAGTGCCTGGTCCACTAAAACTGCTGTAACATTTCCCAGATTTCCTGCCGGTGTGACAACTAGATCATTGCCAAAAGTGACACTGGAACTGACCTCTTCCGTCTGAGCAAAATACCAGCGAACATTTCCTCTGATACCTATTCCATTATCATTTTCAAAATTTACCCCGGACATGGTACCCAGATAATCAGAAAAATTAATCTGACCTATTCCATTATAATTCAGGTTGTAAGTGGAGCGATTTACGGCGGCCGAATCGAACCGGACACCATTCATGGTTAAATTTTGAGAATTTTCGACCGTCAGATAAGCGTTGCCGATTCCATTCTGAAAAACAACGTTATCAAATTTTGAATTGGAATTTATATTTGCCCCATTCCTGACATATATGCCGCTTCCTCCGGTGTATTCGATGATGGCCTGAGAGACATCTATGGTTCCTCCATTATATACTTCAATATTATAATTTCCGGTATTTAAGTGGGTAATCCTGGGTCGGGTTGCTACTGAAGAACCCAATACTTTCAAAACACCTGATGAATTCACGCCGATTCTGGAGCTTGCGGACATCCGCAATACGGAAAAATCATCCAGATGCAAAGTACCGCTGACAGAAATCAGATCTGTGGCTGCATCTCCAAACTCGACATTCTGTCCATTGGCATGCAGTACCCCCGCATTAATAATAAGATTACCATTTATGTCCACGCTCCCTGTTAACTGCACGCTATCCTGATTAATAATAACCAGGTTATTAAAAGCCTTGGTATTGCCGGTACCTCCTCCGTTTAGCAATTGTTTAGTGGTTCCATCGAAAGTAACAGAACTATTCCCATGGGAAAACGATCCGGAATTATTCCAGTCACCTGCAATAGATATAATACTATTGTCAGATGCGACAATTAAATTACCATTGCCATTCACAAAATCACCATTCAAACCTAAATCGAAACCATTCTGAACTATTAATATTGCATCTTCAAATAAAGTGATATTCCTGGCTGCAGCGTTTTCAATCCCTATGATAGGATTATTGCTGGCTGCATCGATTTCCACATCCTCGCTATCCGCCGGAACACCTAACGGACTCCAATTTGTAGCAGTATGCCAATTAGTACTGGTATTGCCCGTCCATATCCGCAAATTGCTCACACTTGCCCATTGAATCAAGTCACCCGTCGGCTCGGCGGGATCATTATCAAAATTTTCACCCGCGAATGATCCTGAAGCACTCGAAAATTTTAAGGTATCGCTTGAAAGGGTTTTTGTAACATTATGGGCATTGCCCCCGGGATTGGTGGGAAAAGAAGCACCCGTGATCTCTAAAACCTGATTCGATCCGGTTATATCCCCTACTCTCAGGAGCGTTCCCCCAGCTTGCCCGTTATCGAATGTGACATTACTAAAATTATTAACTGCATCGATAGTCCCGCCGTCCTGAATGTTGATACCATTACTGCCCATATACTCCAGAAGGGCATACCGGGCGTGGATAAATCCCCCGGATCCCACTGTAAAAATATACGAACCCGATGCAGACTGTTCAGTCACTATGGCCCTATTGCCGCTAATCCCAACAAGACGTACAATCCCTCCGGAATTGACTATTAATGAGCTCCCATCGGCCATTGCTAAAATGGAACCTGCATCTACTTCTAAAATACCATTCACCGAGATAACGTCAGCTCCGTCTCCAAAGAATAACATCTGCCCATTTAAATCAAGTTGACCTGTATTAATGTTTAGATTTCCGTTCATCCTGGTTTCGCCACTCAACTGATAGGTAACTCCCGGGGCATTAATGGTCATGATATTCAGCGTGGAAATTCCACCATAAATATTATAGGGTCCGCCTGAAGTAGCATCGAATGTCAGTGTTGCCGGATTATCGATAGTACCGTTATTGATAAAATTGCCGGTCAGATTCACATTGCGCCCATTCATATCGAAGATACCATTGCTAACAGTTACATTCCCATTCAACTTTATTGCATCATTTATTTTTAGATCACCACCTGTTTTAGCACATATAAAATCAGGAAAGATTTTCCCTGGGCCTGTACCACCACTGTTGACATCCTGGTTACCCGATCCATCAAAGATCACCGCCCCTCCTGATGGCGTAAATATACCATTATTGATCCAGTCTCCTGCTAAATTGATGGTATATCCCTGATTTTGCAGGGTACCTGTAGATAGGACAAAATCGCCATCAACATTTAGATTGGATTCTAATCGATAAGTCAAACCACTGGCATCAATAGTAAAATGATTAAAAGCCCCTGATCCGCTTGAAGTAATTGAATAAGGTCCACCTGAAGGTGCGTCAAAGGTCACAGTACCTCCACTTTGGACCCATGTTCCTGAATTGGTCCAGGAAGCTGAAATAAAGATATCCATGGCAGCAGAATTAAGAGTACCATTGTTAATAGAAAAGTTCCCATTAACTTCCAGATCTGCCGTTAATGTTGCACTGCCGCCCGCCTTGTCTATATCGAAATGATAGAAGCCACGATCTGCTCCGGTCCCACCTGTTGCAATGGTTTGATCTCCAGTTCCATCAAAAATAACCACACCGCTTCCGGCAGTAAAAGTACCGGTATTAGTCCAGTCTCCCCCAATAGAGGTGGTGGGAGCTGCTTGAAAAGTGCTTGAATTCGCAAAATTGCCATCAATATCCAGATTAGAACCATTGGCGTTTAACACCCCATGTAGAATAGTCACATCTCCGGTGGCAGAGAGATCCGATCCGAGAACATAGGTATATGCATCATTGCCGGTATTGAATAAGATATGGTGAAATGGAGAGGCGTCACTGGTAATCACAAACGGTCCTGCTGCCTGGGCATCGAAGGTTACCTGATTTCCGCCTGAAATGAAGCTACCCGAGTTGATCCAATTATTTGCGATGATCATGGAATAACCATTGGCATTGATTGTTCCTGCATTAATATTAAAATTATTGTTCACCTCAAGATCCGAATTCAACTCCAGAGATCCGCCTGTTTTATTGACTTCTAAGTTATAAAAACGCTTCACATTCCCCACACCACCCGTCTGAAGGGTTTGTGTCAAACTGCTGTCAAAAATCACAGTTGAAGCATTATCATTCAAGGTCCCATGAACATTATCGAAGTTTCCTGCAATTGTTAAAATTGAAGAGCCTGCCAGAGTCAAAGTACCATTATTGTCAATATATCCCCCCAAATCCAGGGTTGCCCCATTTGAAACAGTCAAAGTCCGCCCGGAGGAGATATTAAGATTACGGCAGCGAACTGTCTCGGTAATGTTCGGTTCATTAGAAACACCCATCGCCGGAATATTCGCATCCTCCGAGTCTGCAGGAACAATATTATCTATCCAATTATTGGGATTCGTCCATACGCTATTTTCACTTCCATCCCATACCCGGCTGATTGCCAGATCTGTCCACAAAATTAAATCGTCCCCTGGACTATCATCATCAAATGCTTCACCAGCAAACGGACCCTGCGCTTCAACAAAATTTAATGTATCACTTCCAATGGTATGAGACACATTAAATGCCCCTCCTCCGGGATTGGAAAGGAAGGATGCGTTGCTAATATCAAGTCTCTGGTTACTCCCGGTAATATCTCCTACGGTTAGCATTGAACCACCGGCCTGTCCGTTATCAAATTGTACATCGCTGAAATTATTTACCGCATCAATAGAAGCGTTTGTCTGTACATTGATTCCACTGCTCCCCATATATTCAAATTTTGCATTTCGGGCATGGATGGTTGCACCTGAGGCAATAGTAAAGTTATACGATCCGGAACTGCTTTGTACGGTAACGAGTGCTATGTTCCCCGGAACCCCAATCACCCGCAAAACACCACCAGAATTAGTAGTTATTGAACTGCCATTAAACATGAGTAAGCTTGCACCGGAATCGATTTCCAGAAGGCCGCTCACCGAGATAAGATCGGAATTCGAATTGCCAAAAGTAAGATTATGACCATTAAGGGTAAGTTGACCTGCGGATAAAGTAAGATTCCCGTAAATTATTGAATTACCAGTCATATTATAGGTAATACCGGGAGCATTAAAGTTGACCACATTTAGTGGAGAAACCCCACTTGTGAAATCATATGGACCACCGGAGAGAGCATCCAGAGTGAGTGTGGCAGCATTATCTATAACACCTCCATTTATAAAACTTCCTCCAATATTCATGTTCCGATTGTTCATATCGAAATTACCACTATTGAGAATAAAATTACCATTCGCTTTCAGCGGAGCATTTATTTTTAAAGTTCCAGCCGTTTTTTGAACCGTAATATGATTAAAAATTTTTCCAAAACCTGTCCCACCACTATTCACATCCTGGTTATTTATCCCATCAAATATAATCGATCCACCAGCCGGGGTGTAAAATCCATTATTTGTCCAGGTTCCCCCAAGAAATATATTATTTCCCTGCGCCAGAAAGCTACCAGCGTTTATGGTCAGATTTCCATTTACATCCATATCCGAAGCCAGGCGATAAGTAAGCCCATTAGCATTCATTATAACATCATTAAAGGTTCCAATTCCTGTGGTATTGATAGTAAATGGTCCTCCGGCAGTGGCATCAAATACGACCATCCCACCTGTCTGTAACCAGGTTCCTGCATTACTCCAATTTCCAGCGACAAATAGATTTTGTGCAGCTGTGTTTAGAATACCATTGTTAATAGTAAAATTTCCATTCACCTCTAAACTTGAACTTAATATGGCAGAGTCACCAGGCTTATCTATTGTAAAATTATAAAACGCGCGAGCAGAACCTACACCACCGGTGGCAACTGTCTGAGCACCCGATCCATCAAAAATAACCGTTCCCGCACCTGCTGTAAAGGTACCGGTATTTGTCCAGTTGCCTCCGACATTGGTCAAAGGACCAGCAATAATAGTCCCAACATTAGTCAGGGCCCCATCCACATCTAAACTGTAACTATTTGCATCCAGGATCCCACGACTGAGGGTTAAATCACTATTTAGAAGAAGATTGGATCCCAACTGATAGGTATTGGAATTTTGTGATGCATCGATGATCACGTGGTTCAAGGCAGAACCACCTGCGGTAATCGTAAAAGGCCCGGCTGTTGTGGCTGTGAAAGTTACTGTATTTCCACCGTGAATAAAAATGCCGGCATTAATCCAATTATTTGATACAAACATATCAGAACCGTTTGTATTAAAGCTTCCGGCCGAGTTATTAAAACTTCCCTTTAATAAAATTTGTTCGGTAAGAATGACGGATGCCAAGGTGTTATTGACTGTGATGTTATTAAAACCATCCCGGTCAGGAACAATCCCACCGCTGGAAATATTCTGAATTCCTGTTCCATTAAAATTAATGGTAGAACTGTTAGCATCCAGAATCGAGAGATCTGACTTAAAGTAATGACCTGCAAGCATTAAAGAGGCAGTTCCATTCAACGTTAACCGGGCATCAGTTTGTGTTATAGTATCGCCGATTGATAAATTTCCATTTATGTTAAGAATTATTCCTGAATTCACTGTGAGGATTCCATCCTCCCTTAGGAGAATATCATTGCATGTAGCATTATTTCCAAGAACCGGATCATTCGAAACATCAGCAATAATGACGTTTTCCGTATCGGCAGGTACGCCTGCAGGACTCCAGTTCTCATCCACATGCCAGTCATTGTCTAGGTCACCTGTCCAAATCTTGGTAATGATCGCGCTACTCCACTCCACCAGATCATAGGGATCATTATCAAAATCCTCCCCGGCAAAGTTACCTGAAGCCATAACGAATTCTATCGTATCCGTGCTAAAAGATTTCGTGACATTACTTGCCCCCCCACCCGGATTGGTAGGAAATGAAACATTTCTGATTCTAAGACGCTGATTTATTCCTGATATATCACCAATAGTTAAACCAGTACCACTTGGTGCAATATTCTCAATCGTTCCATTACTGAGATTATACACAGGATCAATGCTAGCACCGTTTTTCAGATCAACACCTTCTAAATCCATATTCTCGAACATGTAATTTTGTGCTTGTATCGTTCCCCCAGAATGTATCTCAAAATTATAAGTACCTGTAATATTAGAAATAATTGCCGGTTCTCTTGAAATGCCAACAATCTGTAAGTTTCCACCTGAATTTACAATCAGACTTGCCCCAGCCGCCATTCTAAGAATAGCGCTCTGAAGATCAGTAGCATTATCAATATCCATATTATCATTGACTATGATAGAATCCGCAGCATCAGTTCCAAAAGTCAGATAGTTACCGTTAAATTTAAAGGTGCCGCTTTCAACTTTGAGATCACCTTCAATCTGAATATTATTTGCCAGATTCAGAGTCGTTCCAGTACTTTTTATGATAGATATATTCTCGAATAACACCCCAAACAGGGTAAAAGAGGTGGTAATATTCTGATTTCCAGATCCATCAAAAATAACCTCCGAATCAGTACCATCCACAAAACTGCGATCATTGGTGCTATTATTAATGAAATCACCTCCGATTTCCAGCTGGACACCATCTACAGCATAATCGCTAATATTAAGTCCTTCAGCATTAGCTGCATAGATAAAAATCCGGTCGGCAACATCCAGGTCCACGCCCGCCAAATCCTGAACATCGAATAACCCAGACAAAATGTCCAGATTATTTAAAATTGTGATTTTATAATTAGCAGCATTGCGATTTAAGAGGCGGCGGCCTGGCCCCTTATCAAGGATGAGATTATAGAATATTTCTGAATTTTGAATTTCGGAACTGCGATCTGTGTCAAAAATTACCGTGGATGATCCTACAAAAAAGGTGCCCGTTCTGAGCCAGTTTCTTCCCACATTTATGGATGCAGGGCCTTGTAAATCGAGATGACCATTTATGGAAATATCATCATCTATGGTTAAATTGATACCTGTTTCAATTTTAAGGGTATCATCAAGACCGATTAAAATACTCTTGGCCACACCATTTGCACCGGACAGTATGACCTTCGTATCCAAATCAATGGTCACATCATCATCTAAACCGGGAATATTATCATCACTCCAGTTTAGTGGATTTGTCCATAAACTGTCCCCACCACCGCCATCCCAAGATACAGCTGCGGCATACATGGTTGGAATTATCACAAATGAAGCAATAAATAATATTATGAAGAAATTTTTCAAATTGGTCAAAATATGACATCCATGTTAATAAAACTTCAGAATTAACAGCCAATCACATTAATCCTCTAAAGGGCAACTTCCATGTTGGGTCCCACTCTTTTTTTACATCTATTTATATTTTCGTACTTTTGGGTAAAAACTATAGTAAATATTTAATTCTTATTAACTAAGCTTGTAGCTTTTTGTACTACAGACTAAAACTTAATCTGCGCCGTTTCACAAATTTTGAGCATTTTTTTTAAATTCAAGCGGGAAGGTGGTGATATATAGGTTATGAAAAGCTAATTTTCAGGAAATGGAAATTTGAATTATATATTTAAGTATAAGGCGGGATTTTCTTTTTGAAATCGGATTCAGATAGAGTTTTAAAAAAATAGCACCATGAAAAGTTACATTTTGGTTATTCAAGCAAATTATTCTTCAAGACATATTGGGTAACCTCCGCATTATTACTCATTTTCATCTTTTTTAACATACGTGTTCTCAAAGTACTTATTGAGCTTACGCTCAAATTTAGTCCACTAGCAATCTCCTTCACTGTATAGCCCAGGGCAATATTCTTCATGACCTGGTACTCACGCTCCGATAATTTCAGATGGGTTGCTCCTTCGGGTTGCTGGGTCATCTTGAAAAGAAGTTGTTCTGCAGCCTGATTATTAATGTATTTATTGCCTGAGGCGACCTTATGGATAGCATTTAATAATTTTTTTGTTGCCTCACTTTTAGTAATATAACCGTAAGCACCGGCACGAAAAGCCCGTACTGCATACTGATCTTCGGAATACATGCTCAAAATTAATATTTTTTGATCAGGCTTTATTTTAACTACCTCTTTAAGTACATCGAGCCCATTCAATCCCGGCATGGCAATATCCAGTACGGCTACATCAAAATCCGCTTTTAACAGTTTTTCCAGGGCTTCATCACCATTTTGTGCCTCGTCTTTAATGACGATTTCAGGATCCTGTGAAATGGCATCTTTTAACATTTCCCGAAACATGGTATGATCATCAGCAATAAATAAATTAATCATTTTTAATCCCATCCCATTTGTACGGTAATTCAACTGTTACAATAGTACCCATATTTTTTTTACCAATAATATTAATTTTGCCATTTAGAAATCGAACTCGTTCCTGAATGCTAAATAATCCGACAGATCGCTTGTCAATAATTTTCCGATCAGGTATACCCACCCCATTATCCCTCACCCTTAGTATTAACCAATTTGTTTTACTATTTAAAGAAACATTTACGGTTTTTGCATGAGAATGCATAAATACATTGCTCAATACCTCCTGTAATATTCGAAACAGTCCCGTCAATATATGTTCATCCAATTCGATTTCAGTATCGCTCGCCGTGAGTTTATATTTTATACCGGTTCGTTTTTGGAATTCATTTAGTTCCCACTCCATAGCTGGTATCAAACCAAGAGTATCCAACAAACTCGGTCTCAGTTCCTGCGATATTCGTCTCACCCATTCTATCACGGCACCGATGAGCTTCGACATGGATTCTATCTTATCTTGAACAGATTTATGATTCCCGGTTAGATTTTTTTCAACCCAATCCAGATCAAATTTTAAAATCGATAGTATTTGTCCTAATTCTTCATTAATCTCGCGAGATAAACGCGATCGTTCTTCCTCCCTGAGGTCATGTAAATGGGCGGAAAGTGTGCGCAACTGTTCTTGAGATTCTTTTAGTGCCTCATTGGCTTTTTTACGCTCCGTTATATCACGCGCTATTCCAGTGGTACCAATCACTTTACCCGACTGATTCAATATGGGTGCCTTAATGGTTTCTATCCAAATCTTCTTCCCCCGTGCATCTACCAGGGCTTCCTCAACCCGCAGTTTTTTCATGGATTTAATAACTTTTAAATCATCTGCACGATATTTTTCGGCCAGCTCCCTGGGCCAGATATCCAAATCCGTCTTGCCAATTAGATCTTTTTCATCCACACCACAGGCATCGACAAATGGCTTGTTAACGGCAATAAATCTGCTTTTTTGATCTTTTAACCAGGCGATATCAGGGATATTATTGAGAATAGCTTGTTGCTGTATGCGAACATCTTCAAGGGGATCATTTGCAGGTTGGGAACTTAACTTTAAACTTTTTGAGGCACTGACGTTCCTTTTTCGAGAAATAGAGCCGCTATTGCCCAGGTTTTTTGATTTTTTTTTAACTGGCATTTTCATTCCCGAAAATCAAGCTGACAATCTAAATTGAATTAACGATAAATATTACAATCGACCTGTTTTCGAAAATTTTGAGATGCCAAAATAGAAAATAGAGATGGAAGGCGTTATTTTATTCTGGCATTAAAGTGCCAGAATAGGAAATTTGGACATTTCTGAACCCCGATTTATCCCGAAGGGATCCCTTCCGGGAAAAATCGGGGCTATTAAACTTTTTATAAAGAAGATATTCATTTTGAATAACCCAAATTAATGAACAAATGAGAATAAGAAACATTGTTAAATATCACCAGATCCCATGTGTCGATACACCCAGGAAAATCCAGCAGCTCAGAACAGCTACAGCCTGTGCCATGATACCGCCGAGTATCAACAGGGCAAATCGCGGTTTCAGCTGTTTGGTCGGTACCTTCCCCCAATGTGTAACACCTCCTGATAAGCTCCAATTGATAATCACGACTCCCCGACCAGTCCGGAACCGAACCAACTCTCGTCCGGCACCAATAATCAACCTTTTAATCTGGAAACCCAGCAGACTTCCGGTAATTGCATGTCCGAACTCATGAATGTAAACATTCAAATATAGAAAGAGCATAAAAGTCAGCAGGAACCAGAGTGTTGACGCAGAGCCGGAGCGATCAACCAGCAGAATGTAAAAGAATATACCCAGGAAAAGAAAGCTGTTCAGAACGATTTTGTATATGGAGATATTCATCAGCAGTATAAATGTTTTGGTGATTCCTACATTTATATCGGCTGATAAATAGAAATGTGAAGGAAGATTTGGTAGTAGGGGTTATGTTAAGTTTTAATGATTTATTATATCCTTAGAAATGTGTTATGATCTAGCGAGTGAAACCGTAAACCAGATTTCTTTACCATCCATATCCGGCATTCCACCCGGTCTGCCGCCCCTGGAACCTCCGCCACCACCGCGCATTCCTCCGCCTCGCATTCCGCCACCGCCCATACCTCTTCCGGATCTACCACGGCCCTCTCTTTCAGCCATCATCTCTTTGATTATGGCCTGCTCTTCTTCGCTGACAGCAGCAAGTTCAATACCCAATTTTATTTTACTCTTATTCGATACAACCAGAGCGTAAAGCGAATTCTCATCTTTTGCGATAGCGATACTTAGCTCGTAACAATAAACACCTTCATTCAAATCCACTTTCGTTTTGCAACCGTGAATATCGGTTCCGCTAAGTTCAACAGTATCCTGCGCTATGAGACTAAAGATCCCACCTGGTTGAAAAGTCTCTCCCCCATCCGGATTCATATCGCTTCCTCGTCCCGGCATACCCCCCCTGGGCATTTCAATCATCGTTAACTGGGGATTTTGATAGAATATTCCAAAATTCTTATTTTTCTGGTCATTTCCATCGAACCAGAAAGTAACACCCCGCCGTTCAAACATTCTGGCAAGTCTTTGATCACGGAACTTGATCATCAAATTCAGGGATGTGTCATCATTCGCTATTCCAAGAACAATTTCCATATCTTCTTTATCGAAATAATGAACGACATATTCTGACCAATCATCAGATGCACCATCTACTGTGATTTGCGCATCCTTCCACTGACTTTCCAATTCTTCCCCGCCACATCCATTGAGTGCAATAAGCATTATAATTCCGAAAAATTTGACAGATACTCCAATTTTATTTTTCATTTTTTCCCTCATGACAAACTAATTCAGATTAGATACTTCTCTAAATTCTTAGACAATCGAATCATCTATTTCTTGCAGACCATATTTAATTGATAATAAGGTAGATCGGGTTAGAATGTCACTCCAATAAACTCAGGCAGATGATTTAAGAATTACAACCTTTCACGGAGAAAAAGTTCAGTCAGACATATCTTTCAATTTCCAATGAGTTCTTAGTATTCACCTCTTTCAGTTTAAGAAAATTCAAGAGTTCTGTGGCTAACCATTCATCTCCCAACTGATTTTTTATGACAACTTGATGTAGCCAATCCAATTCTTGAGAATGAACGACTTTTTTTTCAAAGGCAAGTTTAATACAATCCTTGACAAATATTTTTGCCATCTCTTTGCCCAAAAAATGCGGTGGTTCATCAATCGCCGGCAGATTACTCATAATATCCCGCATAGTGAACTCATAAAAAGCAGGATCAAACCGTAATATATTTACAAATTTTTTGATATATTCTTCCAAGGGATCTCTTTCATCGATCTTCTTCTGATACAATAAAAGAATACCTTTAAAATAATTCATACGATCCAGCGGACTCACTACCATTTTTCCTCCCTTTGGGTATTATAGCTCATTTTAAAAATTCTCACAAAATAAATATTTTTCACTGACATGGTCAGCAATCACTATTTTTGCTGACATTACTTTATTAGACAGTCAAACCGATATTTTCTTGCTACAAAGGAAAAATTATTCTGGAAAGAATTGTTGATTTAGCAGGAGGAATTAATTTGATATACCATCACTTTGATATTAGAAGATTGCGAAGAGGGAGTTTAGT
>CBDUVK010000053.1:0-13162 GCA_965370645.1 uncultured bacterium | reverse complement strand
GAGATCGGTGACATTGTTCAAACGGCCGAAAGAAGTGCCAAGATCGCAGGGCGTTGTTCGGTGTTTGCCAAAACTGATATGATCCATGCGCAACAAAAAGGCTTTCAACCTCCGGAAGTTTTAAAGGGTCTGTGTGAAGCAGTTGCCCGTAACTTCAAAAGTAGCATTATTAAAGGACGAGCGTTTGAAAAACCTGTTTTATTCATTGGCGGTGTCGCCAAAAATATTGGGGTGGTTCAGGCTTTCAGAGATGTATTCAATTTGGAAGAGACGGAATTGAAGGTCCCGGATTATCACGCCTGGATGGGTGCCATTGGGGCAGCTTATTCAGCACAGGATACCCAGACTCAGCAAGAACCGCTTGATTTTTCCCGTATTCTAAGCTACAAACCCTCCAAGAAAAATGGCGATACTACCATGCCACCGCTCTCCATGGAAAAAGTTGTTCTGTTGCGAAATGAAGTAAAACCGCGGGTCATATCTGATATGGAAGATGCAGTCGATGCCTATCTGGGCATCGATGTCGGTTCAGTAAGCACCAACCTGGTGTTATTGGATGATCAGGGAAATATGATTAAAGAGATTTATACCCGAACGGAAGGAAGACCCATTGAAGTAGTCGACCGATGCCTCCACCAGATACAGTTGGAATTCGGTGACCGGGTTCACATTAAAGGCGTGGGTTCCACCGGATCCGGCCGTGAATTAATCGGTGAATTGGTTGGAGCAGATACCATCAATGATGAAATTACCGCGCATAAAACCGGTGCAGACTTTCTGGCAAAAACCATGCTTGATAACACCCCGGACACCATATTTGAAATCGGGGGACAGGATTCGAAATATATAAGTATTGAAAATAGTGTGGTGGTGGACTTTGCGATGAACGAAGCCTGTGCAGCCGGCACCGGTTCATTTTTGGAAGAGAGGGCGGAGGAACTGGGTATTTCAATTAAAGATGAATTTGCCCAGCTGGCTTTATCCTCAAATGCCCCCACCAGATTGGGTGAAAGATGCACGGTCTTTATGCAGCAGGATGTCGCCGCTTTTCAGCAACGTGGCGCCAGTAAACAGGATCTGACTGCCGGGCTCGCCTATTCCATTGTTTATAATTACCTGAACCGGGTGGTCCGGGATAAAAAGATTGGTGATGTTATATTTTTTCAGGGTGGAACCGCCTATAACGATGCGATTGCCTCCGCCTTTGCCAAGGTTTTGGACAAGAAAATTATTGTACCTCCCTACAATGGGGTCATCGGGGCGGTGGGTATGGCTCTTATTGCCCGGGAGAAGGCGCAGAAAACCGGTAAATCCTCGAATTTCAGGGGATTCGCTCTCGACAATATAGATTACACCCTGCGGGAATTTACCTGTAAAGCATGCACCAATTATTGTCAGATGCAGGAGTTTACTGTGGAAGGAGAAAAAACTTACTGGGGTGATCAGTGCTCGGATAAATTTCGCCGCCATCGTGCAGATTCTCCATCGGCTGTTATTGATGACCTTATTTCTATCCGAAAGGAGCTCTTCTTCGGAGAATACGATCCCAATGTTGAAGGAAAGGCTGTTATCGGCCTGCCGCGGGGTATGTACATCTATGAACAATTTCCATTTTGGAATACGTTTTTCAGAAGTCTGGGCTATACGGTTCGACTTTCTGATGAAAGTAACAGCCGGATTATAAAATCCGGCGTCGAAGCTTCGGTGGCAGAACCTTGCATCCCGATTCAGGCTTACCATGGACACGTACTGGATCTACTGGAAAAATCCGTTGACTGGATTTTTATTCCCAATAGTATTAATGACTCTACACCTTTTAAAAATGTCAATAGTTATTACTGTCCCTGGGGACAAACCCTGCCGTTTGTAGTTAGATCATCACCGATGCTTGAGGAAAAAAATGATATTTTCCTGATACCTTCTTTACGTTTTAGAGATGGAAAACAGTCTATTCAAAATTCCCTTGAAAAAAATCTGAAAAAGCTGGGCGAAACCAAACGCTCTATTCGGAAAGCTCTCGATGCCGCGTATCAAAAAAAGGAAGATATTCAAAAGCACTTATTAGAACTGGGAGAAGCAGCACTGCAACGGCTTCAGGAAACCAATGAAATTGGAATCGTGTTGGTCGGCCGCACCTATAACATACATGATCGCGGGATGACGCTCGATATCGGTAGTAAATTACGAAATTACTATGGTGTGAATGTAATCCCGATGGACTTCCTTCCGGTAGATACCATAGACATTTCCGATGTCAATGCCAATATGTATTGGAATTATGGACGCAAGATTATTGCGGCTGCGAAAATTGTGGGTCAATATCCAAACCTGCATATTATCTATATGACGAATTTTAAATGTGGCCCGGATTCCTATATCAAGCATTATATCACCCAGGCATCCGATAAACCGTTTCTCATTCTGCAGTTTGACGGTCATAGCAATGATGCTGGTTATATCACCCGCTGTGAAGCTTACCTGGATAGTAAAGGGGCCCTGCGCAGATGGATGAAAAAGCCCCAACAACCTGAATCTACACTAGTTACCGAGTCTTAAAAAGGAATTATCATGTCTGAAAAATCTGGAAATGGTTCCCTCACAGGAAAAACTCTATATATACCCCGAATGAGTATGGAAGGCGCAGCCGCCATGGCCGCTGCTTACCGGGCACTCGGTGTTAACGGTCAAATAGTACCGGAATCGGATAGCACAACTCTGAATCTGGGACGGCAATATACTATTGGGGAGGAATGTTATCCTGAAATTGTTACCCTGGGCGGTTTTCTGAAAATCATTGAAGAGCCGGGGTTCAATCCGGAAGAAACTGCATTTCTTATGCCCACAGCACAAGGACCCTGCCGTTTCGGTCAATATAAAAATCTGTTAGAGAAAGTATTAAAAGACCGGGGATTGGAACAAGTTATGGTTGTTTCCCCATCAAGTGCCAGCGGATATGATGGTATCGGTGGAAATGCCGGTGAGCTGGTCAGGTTAGGGTGGTGGGCCCTGGTATGTGCTGATGCCATCCGAAAACTATTGCTGCAAACCCGTCCCTATGAGAAAAATCCGGGAGACACCGACCGCGTTCATGCTGAAAGCCTCGATTTACTTTGCAAGGTGGTGGAGAAGAGTGATATGCCCATGAAGGAGAAATTTAAGGTTCTGGTAGATACAGTGGCGGTTTTGCGGGACAAATTTTCCCAAATTGAAACCGAATACACCCAGGCTAAACCTCTAATCGGGATTGTGGGTGAAATTTACTGCCGTTTGGATGATTTTACCAATGGTCAGTTGATTAGAGTTGTAGAAAAATTGGGTGGAGAAACCTGGCTGGCAGGGGTATCCGAATGGATATTTTATGTCAATTTTATGCAGAAGTTTGACCTGACATTGCAGGGAGGAAGGTTTTCAAAATCGATGCTGGGTGCTATTGTAAAAAATAAAATTCAGGTCAGGGACGAACACCTGCTGTTGTCTCCGCTTAAGGACCGCTTTACAGGCTATGAAGAAACTTCTTCCACCAAGGATTTATTGGATTTGGCAGCTCCCTATCTTCCTTATTACGGGGCATTGGGAGAAATGGTCTTAAATGTGGGTGGCTCTCTTTATTTTTACAATAAAGGCGCGGATGGCGTCATTGATATCAGCCCCTTTACCTGTATGAATGGAATTGTCTGCGAAGCGGTTTACCCCCGGGTTATCCGGGATCATAATGGTTTCCCGATCCGCAGTTTTTACTTCGATGGCACAGAAGGTGATTTGGAACGCGACGTTGATATTTTTCTTGAACTTGCCAACACCTACCGCGGTTCTAAGAAAATAAATCGTGCCTATCCTCCCCATTTTAATTAAGGTTTCTATCTGATTCGAATTCTCTTAATTTAGTCACTCAGTTTTTGTCCATATCAAAGTTGTCGCCTTCATCCGCTTGCGGGTGAAGTATGATTGATTACGGTTCGGTTTTTTATAATTTTATTATTATATTTAGAAATTAAATTAACTAAGGACCTATTTTTTTATATGAATGATTATGTCCTTTGCTCAGCAAAAGCTTGGTTAATCTCAATAATTATCCCGCTAGGCGGGACTACGTCGGTCATACTTCTCTCCTCGCAATGACATCTTGTCCCTGTCATTGCGAGCGTTAGCGAAGCAATCTCCTAATTATGTGCGGAGTTAAAGACATAATCAGTTATATGGTTATTGCCATTCATCCGAAAAACAGGTCATAACTTATTAATATTGACTGAGATGATATAGCCCTAAATATTGATGCTGAGTGAATTATCATATTTTTTATGATCCGTGTGTATCTTATGGAAATGAGCAGAAATAAAGTCACAGCACTGTTTTTTTCGACCAGGCCATTATTTCTTTTCCCTCTCCTCGCCTTTATGTTCCTGAATGGGTGTTCAATTCGGAAAATGGCCGTCAATTCCGTTGCTGATGCTCTTACTTCGGAAGGTACCAGTGTTTTTGCTACAGATGAAGATCCGGAGCTGGTGGCGGAGGCGCTGCCTTTTGCCTTAAAAACGATGGAAGCACTTCTTCTGTCTACCCCGGAGCATCAACGATTGTTGATCGGGACCAGCGCTGGTTTCGTCCAATATGCCCATGCCTTTATTCTGGCACCGGCAGAAATTTTAGAAAAGACCGATTTGGAAAAAGCGCGGGAACAGAAGCTGCGGGCTAAAAAGATGTTTATCCGAGCCAGAACGTATGGATTACGGGCACTTGATTTAAGATATGAAGGATTTTCTCAACAATTACAGCCTGATGCTAATGTGGCTGTTTCTCGAACAGAACAAAAGGATGTCCCGGCACTTTACTGGACGGGTGTCGCCTGGGTATCCGCAATTTCCATTTCCACCAGCGATATGGGTCTGGTGGCGGATTTACCCGTAGTGGCCACGCTGCTAGAACGTTGTCTGGAGCTGGATGAAAGCTGGAACAAGGGTGCGGTTCATGAGGTGTTTATCCATTTTGACGCCAGCCGAACTGAAGCGGAAGGTGGCGGTTTATCCAAAGCTGAGGAACATTATAATCGTGCCATGGAGTTGAATGAGGGACATTCTGTCAGTCCCCATCTAGCATTTGCAGAAGCGGTTTGTATCAAGCAACAAGACCGCAGCACCTTTGAACAGCTTCTGCAACAGGTTCTGGAATTTGATGTGGATCAATACCCGGAATTTCGGTTGTCCAATGTACTGGCACAAAGAAGAGCACGATTTTTACTGGAGAATATTGAAGACTATTTTATTTAAGAATAGCAAAGAAGGAAAAATATGAAACCAACTAATCATGTCATTCGAATGCTTGTATTTGCTGCAATGTTTATCGTTTATATTCTGCATTCTCAGGGAATGGCAGAGAAATCCATTACTATTAAGATGGCTACTCTGGCTCCCAATGGATCTCCCTGGCATGAAATTCTCAAGGATATGGGAGTTGAGTGGTCCCAATTGAGTAATGGGGGTATAACTTTGCGGATCTATCCGGGGGGTGTGGCAGGAGATGAAAGTGATATGGTCCGTAAAATGCGAATCGGCCAGTTACATGCCGCGGCTCTGACAACTTCCGGATTGGCAAAGATAACCCCGGATGTGAACGCGCTGGCAATTCCCCTGGCAATTGACTCCTGGCAAACTCTAAATCGTGTCAGGGATGCATTAGCTCCCCGCTTGGAAAAGACACTCGAGGAACTGGGATTCGTTGTTCTGAACTGGGGTGACGCCGGTTGGGTTCACTTCTTTGTTCCGAAAGAATCTCCGGATGTAGAAACCGTTAGAAAGGCGAAACTCTTTACCTGGGCCGGTGATGATAAGTCGATTGAATTGTGGAAAAAGGCAGGATTTAATGTGGTGCCTCTGGCTGCAACTGATATCCTCCCCGGTCTGCAGAGTGGGATGATCAATGCCTACAACTCCTCAACCATGATGGCTCTGGCAAGTCAATGGTTTCCCTTTACACCCTATATGATTGATTTGGCCTGGGCCCCGCTGGTAGGAGCTACCATCATCACCAAAAAAACCTGGAATAAAATTCCGTATGATCTGAAATTGCAGTTGAAGGAAAGTGCAGTAAGCACTGGCGAACGGCTTCAGGGTGAGATACGCAAGCTGGAAGAACAGGCACTCCAGGAAATGGTCAAACGTGGTTTAACTGTTATTACTCCTAATGAAGCACAACTGGCAGATTGGAAGAGAATAATTTATGAAACTTACCCAAAAATTCGTGGAGATTATATTCCGGCAGATCTTTTCGATGAAGCCCTGAGAGTAGCCAACAGTGGAGATGTAGCGGATGAGCAACCTTAGTGAATCACCTCAGGGTTTTATGAATCAACTAAAAAAAATTGGAACCAAATCACTTCTTTTTTCAGGTGTGTTATTATTACTGGCACTCTCTCTATTGCCGGTTCTTGAAGTGTTTGGCAGACCTTTCCGCATTTTTTTAATTCCAGGGAGTTCCACCTGGATTCAACATCTGACCCTCTGGATCGCTTTAGTTGGCGCTATTGTCGCCGCTCTGCAGGAGAAGCACCTGTCTATAGCCACCTCCCAAATACTGGGAATGGAAAACCGCGCTAAAATCATCTCTTTACTGGTAAACCTGGGAACAACAACTATTCTGATGGCGCTTGCCAAAGCTTCATTCGATCTGGTCTACGTCCAATACGACAGTCCTGAAGCGATCGCCGGCTGGTTTCCGATTTGGTTGGCTCAGCTTACTATGCCGGTCGGTTTTATTATACTCGCCCTGGTGATGTTGTTTAAAAGTTCCCAGAGTATGGGGATGAAATTTCTGGTCCTGATAATGGCCGTTTTAATCATTGTCGGTTTTGCGCTGGTTCCGGAGGATCAAAGATACTGGCTTACCACTCCTTTTATCATCGTCCTGGTGGTATTAACTTTCATGGGAATGCCTATATTCGCATCACTGGGTGGTGCGGGTTTACTTTTCTTTTATGCGGCTGAGATTCCTATTGCTGCCTTGCCTACGGAAACTTACCGTATTATTACCCAGCCGGTATTGCCCAGTATACCTCTTTTTGCCCTGGCCGGAACTGTTCTGGCGCATGGGGGAGCACCCCAACGGCTGGTACGGTTTGTTCAGGCCTGGACCAGCTGGTTACCCGGTGGGGCAGCCCTGGCAACAGTAATCGGATGTGCTATCTTTACTGCAATTACCGGTGCCTCCGGTGTTACTATTCTGGCTCTGGGTGGTCTATTACTCCCCATCCTGCTTGCCGCACAAAATGAAAAGGAATTCGGTATAGGCCTGCTCACTGCTTCCGGATCGGTGGGTTTACTATTTCCCCCCAGTTTACCGGTAATTCTTTACGGCATTTATGGTTTTGTGGCGATAGATCGGCTCTTCCTGGCGGGCATGGTGCCTGGTATTATGCTGGTACTGATCCTGGCAATATACAGCATCCTGAAAGGAAAAAGAATCAGCCGGGAAAAAAAGAAATTCGATATAAAAGAATTGATGCAAGCCACCTGGGTAGTAAGGGGAGATCTGTTATTACCGGTGTTTGTTGTGGTGGGTTTATTTGGGGGACTGCTAACACTGGTAGAAACTGCTGCCGTCACCGCGGTTTGGGCTATTCTGCTGGAAACCGTGTTCCATAGGAAAATAGATTTTAAAAAGGGATTAATCGATGCCATGCTGGAATCTCTGGTTCTGGTGGGCGCACTACTTATCGTTCTGGGATTAGCATCCGGCCTGGTTTCCTACCTGGTTGATGAGCAGATACCTTTGAAAGCGACTGATTGGGTTACGGCAACCATACAATCAAAGTTTCTATTTTTACTTATCCTTAATTTTATGCTGCTGCTGGTGGGTGCTTTAATGGATATTTACTCCGCTATTGTGGTTTTTGTACCTTTGATTGTTCCCATGGGAATAGCCTTTGGTATCGATCCGGCTCATCTGGGAATCATATTTCTGGCAAATCTGGAATTGGGCTACCTGACACCACCGGTGGGTATGAATTTATTCTTTTCTTCACTACGATTCGAAAAGCCTCTTCTGGAAATCTGGAAAATGGTTGTTCCATTCCTGATTATTTTTATTATTTGGGTTATTCTTATTACTTATGTTCCGCAGCTTACGCTGTTCCTGCCGTCTCTATTCGGCCGGTAGATTCCATTAGGTTTTCATGAGAACTGTATCTTACGATGACTAGCGGATATATCTTTAATCTAAAAAAATATGCAGTTTATGATGGTCCTGGTATTCGGACGACTGTATTTATGCAGGGATGTCCGCTGGACTGCTGGTGGTGTCATAATCCGGAAAGCCGTCATACCATGCGACCGGGCACAGTGGTGAAAAATGAATACAATTGTCTGAGACCTTATTACCGAAAAATTCCCTACCAAGAAGCACTGAAAGTCACTGTTGACGAAATTATGCGGGAACTGCGTAAAGATCTCATCTTTTACGAAGAATCCGGAGGTGGGGCAACATTTTCCGGTGGGGAACCATTGATGCAACCCGAATTCCTTCACCAACTACTTCAGGCCTGCAAAAAAGAAAATATTCATACTGCGGTTGATACCTCAGGTTATGCAGATTGGCAATTGTATAAAAAAATTTTACCGGCAGTGGATCTGTTTTTATTCGATCTGAAAATAATCGATCAAATTCAGCACAAAAAATATATCGGTGTATCCAATAAGAGAATTCTGGAAAATTTGCATAAACTTCTCGATGAAGACAAAGATATTTATATCCGTATTCCCCTTATTCCAGGTATAACAGACACCCAATTAAATTTACATCAGATTGCTGATTATCTAATTAATTTACCTAAAATTCAACGGATTGATCTTTTACCCTATAATCCCATGGGTGAAGAAAAGTATAATAAATTGAAGCGGAACCAAAAATTGGCTAATTTAAAACATCAAAATGATCGTGAATTAAAAGAGATTCAAGCGGTTTTCAAAGCTTGTGGATTTGAAGTCTATATCGGGGGTTAGCAAATGAATGACCGGATAAAAAAATTAAGAGAAGAAAGTCTCGTGGCCAAACCTTACATCTCCCATGAGAGAGCAGTGCTTATAACTGAATTTTATAAGAGTGGTACCCCGGACAGAGTCTCCGTACCGGTTGCCCGTGCTCTGACATTTAAGCACCTTCTTCAACATAAAAAAATATGGATTGGTAAAGGAGAGTTGATCGTGGGTGAGAGAGGTCCCGAACCTAAAGGGACGCCGACTTATCCGGAATTATGTACCCACAGCCAGTCTGATCTCAATATTCTCAATTCCCGCAAAAAGATTCCTTTCAAAGTATCCCCGCAAACACGTAAAATTTACCAGGATGAGATAATGCCCTTCTGGAAAGGTCGCTCCATCCGTGATCGAATATTTGAGGAAGTAGATGATGCCTGGAAGGATGCCTATCAGGCGGGAATATTTACGGAATTCATGGAGCAGCGGGCGCCCGGACATACGGTACTTGATGATAAAATTTACCGCATGGGAATGCTGGATTTTAAGCAGCATATCGCTATCCGGATAGAACAACTGGATAATTATCACGATCCTGAAGCACTGGACAAAAAGGAACAGCTCCGGGCCATGGATATTGCTGCGGATACCCTGATACTGTTTGCCAAGAGATATGCAGATGAGGCGCGTAAGCAGGCCCGGAAGGAGAAAGATTCCCAGAGAAAAACCGAATTATTGACAATAGCTGACATATGTGATTGGGTTCCTGCCCATCCACCGAGGACATTCCGGGAAGCCCTGCAGTATTATTGGTTTGTCCACCTGGGAGTGATTACGGAACTAAATACCTGGGATTCTTTTAATCCCGGCCGGTTGGACCAACACCTCTATCCTTTTTATGTGAAGGAAATTCAATCGAAAACCCTCACCAAACAGGATGCACGGGAATTGTTACAGGCGTTTTGGATTAAATTTAACAATCAGCCTGCCCCCCCCAAAGTGGGTGTGACGGCACAGGAGAGCAATACCTATACCGATTTTTGCCTGATCAATATTGGGGGTGTAAAGAAGGATGGGTCAGATGCGGTTAATGAACTTTCCTATTTAATTTTGGATGTTATCGAAGAGATGCGCCTGCTTCAGCCCAGTTCCATGGTTCAGGTCAGTAAGAAAAATCCCGATAAATTCCTCAAAAGGGTATTAAAAATTATTAAGACCGGATTTGGACAGCCCTCAATCTTCAATACCGATGCCATTATTCAGGAACTTACCCGGCAGGGCAAATCTCTTATAGATGCGCGGAATGGTGGTGCCAGTGGGTGTGTAGAAGCGGGGGCGTTTGGAAAGGAAGCCTACATACTGACCGGGTATTTTAACCTGGTGAAGGTTCTGGAGATTGTCCTTCATAATGGTACAGATCCCCGGACAGGTAAGAAAATAGGGATTGAGACTGGTGATCCCAACCGGTTTGAAAATTTTGATCAGCTTTTCGAAGCCTATCAAAGGCAATTGGATTATTTCATAGATATCAAGATTCGGGGAAATCGCATCATCGAGCGTCTCTATGCCAAATATCTGCCTGCGCCATTCATGTCCCTGCTGATAGATGATTGCATTAAAAATGGTGTTGATTACAATGCCGGGGGAGCGCGTTACAATTCATCTTACATTCAAGGTGTGGGTCTGGGAACCCTCACAGATTCCCTGACAGCTTTAAAGCATCACGTTTTCGATAAGAAGACCGTAGATATGCAAGCGATGTTGAAGATATTAAAGGGTGATTTTGATTCAGATCAACCGTTCCACCAGCAAATACTTCATAATACTCCTAAATATGGTAATGATGATGATTATGCGGATTCCATATTAAAGATGGTTTTCGAAGCTTATTTTCAAGCTGTCGATGATAGACCCACCACCAGGGGCGGACAATTCAGAATAAACCTGCTTCCGACCACCTGTCATGTCTATTTCGGGAGCGTGGTGGGGGCAACACCCGATGGACGTAAAGCGACTGAACCGCTCTCCGAAGGTATTTCACCAGTCCAGGGCGCTGACCGGAATGGTCCTACTGCTGTCTTAAAATCAGCCGCTAAAATAGACCATTTAAGAACCGGGGGAACGTTGCTAAATCAGAAATTTACCCCTCAGCTGTTGAAAGATGATGTGGGAGTCACCAAGCTTATTCACCTGATCCGATCCTATTTTAAAATGGACGGCCATCATATCCAGTTTAACGTTGTGACGGCTGATACCCTTCGAAAGGCCCAAAAAAATCCCGAGAAGTACCAGGATCTGATCGTGCGGGTGGCTGGTTACAGCGACTATTTTGTTGATCTGACACCGGAACTTCAAAATGAAATTATCAAAAGAAGCGAACAAGGCAGTTTTTAATTTGATTTATTCAAAAGATCTTATGTAAAGACATCAAGAATGCAATAGATATATTCCTTTGAGGATAAAATGATACTCGTTACTAGGTACTCGTTGCTCGGTACTGGATACACATTGCTTTCATTAAAAGAAATGTCTTAACGAGAAACCAGTAACGAACAGCATGTTTCTTGATTCCCTGTTTGCCTATAAGGCTACGCCATTCCAGACGGGCGTGTTGTGAAATAAAATTTTCAGACTTATTAAGAATATAAAAGGAGACTAATATGTTCAAAACGGAAGTGTATGCTAATCGCAGAAAGAAACTGAGTAAGAAGTTTAAATCAGGCGTTCTTCTTTTCCTGGGAAATGAAGAGAGTCCCATGAATTACCCCGGCAATCCATTTCATTACAGACAGGATAGCAGTTTTCTCTATTACTGGGGCTTGGATGAACCGGGCATTGCCGCCCTGATTGATGTGGATGAAGGGAAAGAGATAATATTCGGATATGATTTTACGGTGGATGATGTGGTTTGGATGGGACCACAACCAACCTTGAAGGCACGTGCCCGAAAATCCGGGGTAAAAACTGCACTTCCCCTTCAGGATATGGAAGAATACCTGGCCGGTACCATCAGCAAAGGTCGTAAAATCCACTATCTTCCCCAGTACCGTTCCGAAAATATGATTAAAATTCAGAACTTGTTGGGGATTCAACCGCAGGTCGTTAATAATTATGCTTCCGTAAAATTTATCAAGAGTGTTGTGGCCCAAAGATCTATAAAGTCAGCGGAAGAGGTTAAGGAAATTGAAATGGCGGTGGATGTTGCCTATGATATGCATACCTATGCCATGAAACATACCCGGCCCGGTATCTATGAAAGAGATATTTCGGGAGCTATTGAGGGAATAGCGCTGTCCGGAGGAAATGGGACTTCCTTCCCGGTGATTTTTTCAATCCATGGTGAGACCCTGCATAATCATTACCATGGAAATCTGATGAAAAACGGTGATATCGCCGTCAATGACAGTGGCGCCGAATCCCTGGAACATTATGCCAGTGATATTACGCGTACCATACCTGTGGGCGGCAAATTTTCTAGCCAACAAAAAGAAATTTATCAGATTGTTCTGGATGCGCAGCTGAAAGCCATATCTGCCATGAAACCAGGTGTACGATTCAAAAAGGTCCACTTATTAGCAGTTAAAGTCATTGCCTCTGGATTAAAGAATCTGGGATTTATTAAAGGGGATGTGGATGAAGTTGTGAAGGCCGGAGCACACGCCCTTTTCATGCCCCACGGTTTGGGTCATATGATGGGTCTGGATGTCCACGATATGGAGGATTTGGGTGAGCAGTATGTTGGCTATAACGATAAAATAAAGAGAAGTGAACAATTTGGTCTGGCTTACCTGAGAATGGCTAAAGAATTAGAACCGGGTCATGTGATGACGGTGGAGCCGGGTATTTATTTTATCCCTGAGCTGATTGATCAGTGGAAAGCAGAGAAGAAATTTTCCGACTATATCGTTTACAATAAAGTAGAAAAATACCGGGAGTTTGGTGGTATCAGGATTGAAGACGATATACTGGTGACCAAAAATGGACGTAAAGTACTTGGGAAACCCATTCCCAAAAAAATTCAGGATGTTGAGGCACTGGCCGGGTAATCGATACTACCTGGACGCGTTAAATTTTTTTACTGAAAATGCAATATTCATTACCACCAAGGCACAATGTCTAAAGAAATTAATAGTTAAAAGGAATAAATGTTAGTGAATATTTTTTACTGGAGATATGAAAATTCTGGAATATAGTAGCCA
>CBDUVK010000052.1:0-13214 GCA_965370645.1 uncultured bacterium | reverse complement strand
GTCATTAATGATGAGTAAATCTGTCTTGTTTTATTGATATCTCCAAAAACCACAGTCTGTTGGATCCATTCTTATCGGAGGTTTATCCGGAGGATCAAGCGGTTCTGGGATCTCAACTTTATCAGGATCTCGGAGAAATCAAAAGTTGAGATAGAGGGCTGTTTTTCTTAACTTAAATCACACTCCGGTCTTCTTGTATACTCTATCTTTTTACCCGTTGTGCATAATTGAATAAAATGAGATACTATTAGGACACCTAAAGTATTGTCATCCCGTCTGGCACCGGACAGGCAATGCCTCCTGCGGGTGCTCTGGATGACTTGAATGGATAATTATATATTTTTTATAAGGTTATTTAATTGTCAACTTTTTATTTTGCACTATGCGTTATTTTTTATGTCATTATAAAACAGAATCTGTTCGACAGCATACAGCACAATTAAGTTAAGTAAGGTAAATTTTTTTTAGATAAACATTTACGGATGGAGAAGGGGCTGATGCAGAACACATTTTTTTATTTGAGAACCTGTAATTTTATAGTAATTCTATTGGTTATGTTTTTTTCTGCAGCTCAGTCCCAAAGAGATGCCCCGGAAATATATGACACGGTTGATGGCGACCCCATTTACCGTCTGTTGCCACCCAATGCCATACCGGCTATATTGGATCCTGAATATGTGTCGGGTGAAGAAGCTGACCAGCAAATGCAGGACCATGAGCCGGTGATGGGTCTGGTGATTGATGGACGGGCCATGGCTTATTCCCTGTGGCAACTGGATGCCCATGAAATTGTTAATGATGTGGTGGATGGTACGCCCATTGCGGTAACCTGGTGACCTCTCTGTCACAGCGGCGTCGTGTACGTCAGGGAAATCGAAAATAAAACTCTCACCTTCATCGTCTCAGGTATGTTGTGGCGTAACAGTTTAGTCATGCAGGATACGCGAACCGCCAGCTACTGGAGCCATATCACCGGTGAGGCATTATTGGGGGATTTTAAGGGAAAAAGACTAGCATTCATCCCCGTGGTGCAAACCAGTTGGGAACATTGGAGAAAGGATCACCCTGAGACCTATCTTCTCAAGAAAGATAAAATGGTTCTTTCATCCAGGTACGAAAATTATTTCAAAGATCCGGACCGTGCCGGGCTGTTCCGTACTAACTGGTTGATGGAACGGATGCCTGCCAAGGAAATAGTGCATGGTATCACAATAGGACCCCATGCCCTGGCCGTTCTGAAGAACCGCTTAAAGTTGGGAATACCTGTTCAGACCACTCTCGGAGAGAGGGAAATTCTGATCATTCGCAGCGAGGATGGCGGGGTGAAGGCCTACCAGGCGGAGATCGAAAACCAAAAGTTGTCATTTGATATAACGACAAAAAATTTCTTCATCAAGGATCAGGAAACAGATTCTCTGTGGGATCTGAGAATTGGTGAGTGTATCGAGGGTGAACTGACAGGAAGAAAATTGGCGGAGATTCAGGTTCTGGATGCTTTCTGGTTTGCCTGGAGCTCCTTCTACCCCAATACCCGGGTATTGGATTAGAATACCCGGTTGCCGCCGGAACTTTTGGTCATTTTAATGTCACGCAGTGCTGGTGCTTTAACATGGATTTCGAATGTAAAAAAGCTATATCCGTGAGGATTGGGTCCCCAGGAGAGAGACATCTCCCAGCAGTGTAAATCCCGGTAAATATTAAAACTCTGATAGTTGAGAATTTTATCTTTTAAATTGATACTGGCCGAATACTGCAACCGCCAGTTACGGGTAATTTCCAGTCGGGCGGCGATATTCATATCGAATCTGGTGGTGGTATTAAAGGCATTTGTTTTATTGATATTGTAAGTAAAATTGGTGGTGATATCCCAGGGTAATTTAAACTGCTTCAGACCTTCGGTGATTGCATCGGTGGTATTATCGATAAACTCAAGACTGTCGGATTGCACGGAGGTATCAGGAATTGCCCCCTCCTTCTGTTCCGGGGGTGGCGGTGCCAGATGAAAACGGGCATTGAGTTGAAGATTTAGCAGGCGCGGCAGCGCAAATCCGTCGTCCCACACAAAGTTGTTGCTGTTTCTGGTACCAGAACTGTTTGGTTTATAAAAAGAATGGGTTGTGCTTAAATTGAAATCCAGATCTTTAGTGGCACTGGCTCGCAGATTGCTCCGCAGATCGCTCCAGTTCACACTATCCGCTAAAAAATTATTGGCCGTACTAAAATTTAAGTTGAACAGATCGATTTTCTTCTCCTCACCATCCCGAATCACTTTACCCTGAAAAAGATTATTTACGGATATATTCATACGTCTCGAGTCAGATGTTGGGGTTCCACCGAAGGGATTACCTGTAAAGCGGTCAAAAGTTAGTGTTCGCCCTAAGCTATCCTCAAATGTCTGGACATAATCATAGCGGCTATCAGTAAAATCCGGACTAAAACTAAAATTAATGTTGGGGACCATACTGTGCCGGATCACCTTGACGGGTAGAAAAGGAATTTCAAACAGACCGAAAATGTTGGTTGATGCACCGATACTCAAATTGAAAGTATGGCGAGCCCTAAATTCATTGACTGTATCTCTGACAACAGTATTTAAAGTATCAACAAAGGTATAATCCATATAACGGGGTACCCATAGTTCTTCGAATTGAATATTTTGATTAAAGCGAAGATACTTGAAGAGCTTGCTATTAAGAGCCAGGCCAACCCTGTGCTGCCAGCCATAGGTCTGATCCCGGCGAATGGTCTGGATAGTGTCCTGATCGATTACCTCTTTTTTACCGCGGGAGAGCGCACTGCTGTTATACGCATACGTCAGATCATGATACCACTTTCTTTTTACCGTTTTTTTTGCATCAAAGTTGAATATATTGGATTGATTGTGGTTGAAGTTGAGACGTGGTAAGGTGTAATCGATGTTTCCTGTCTGAAGGTTTTCTGTCCGGCTGAAACTGGCAGTAAACGAATTTTTTGAGGAGGGCCAGCGCTTGGAAAAAGTAGCATCGGTGGTTAATATCTGGTTCAAGCGGTCTCCCAGATTATGAGAATAATCCTGACGAAATTGTTGGTCACTGACAAAGGATCCCCGGGCATTAAAACTGGTGGTTTCATTAATAGTTTGGTTATGAGCAAAATCAACACTCCAGCGCTGTATTAGGTCTCCAGTGGTCACATCTTTGGGTGCATATTTAGCATTCACATTTCCATTCAACTTGTAGCGTTTGTTATAACGCATTTCCCCTTCATAGGTCACGCCCGTTTTTTCAAAAAAATTCAGGAGCAGGGTGGCATCCCAGTAGTCCGAAGCGGCCCAATAATAACCAAAATCCCGCAGTGAATTTCCACCATATGATGAATTGGTGAATTTAGGTATGATGATACCGGATCTCCTGCCCCGCTCCATAGGAAATACCCCGAAAGGGATCCCAAGAATGGGGACATCGGCAATATACATGATAATCGGTTTCGCCATTGCCCGCTTGCCGGTTATAATACGCATCTGGTAACTTTTATAATAGAAATGTGGATTTTCAATACTATCGCAACTGGTAAAATACCCATTCTTTACCAAAAGGGTCTTCTTACCCAATTTTTTAATGATTTCACCCTCATAATAACCTGGTGGCATCGAGGTTCTCCCACGACGGACCTTTCCCCGCTGGGTTTTAAAATTATACTCCAGTTCCTTCCCATGTATCGGTTCATTTCCGCTTTCCTGAAAAACCGGAAGTTGTGAATAAATTTGATTTCCCAGTGAATCTGTAGTGTCTACAATACCGGTGGCCCTCATTAAATTTTTTTCCCAGTCGATGTGAACCTGTCCAGCCTCTAACTGCATAGTTTGATACTCAATTCGAACATTCCGTTTCAGGAAAGTCTGTTTTCCATTAACCGAGAACGAGATACTCTCTGCCGTATATTTTACCGGACCTTCAAGTTCTGATTTTTTCTCCAGGGTTGAATCGGGGGTGATGACCTGGTTTGAGGTATCAGAAGAAGTGGACGTCTCTTCTTGCGGGAATAGGGGGGAGACGATTCCCAGCAAAATAAACACCAGTGGTAGTTGAAGGAACTGGAACTTCAATTCGTAGATCCATTATCTATATTTACTCAGATAAAATAAGTTACACTTTTATTATACGCCATGTAAATGTAAAAAGTTAAGGAGGTTAATGAGATTAATTTGAATAGCCCGGTCTTCCTGTCCGCCAATGCTGTCCTGACAGGCGCCCGCCAGACGGGTAGATCGGGGATAAAGAAAACCAAAAAATTTGGGCTTTAGTCCAATTTTGCAAATGAGGGAACGCAACAAAAGTTGGATTTCTCCACTGTTTTTATATATCAGTATCTTGAAAACCTGGAGGTAAAAAATTCTAACCATGAATTTAATTAATCTTAGAGCAGGAAATGATTTGTCCCGCCAGGGACAATCTGAAACTAGCCCGGCAATTTATTGCCGGGAAGGAAATCCCACAAAACATTTCCCGTCCCGTCGGGACGGTTGGATTTTATAAATAATTTAAAGCAAAACGAGCTTCCAAGACATTCTGTCCCTACGGGACGGTCCTAATTTTGTTGGAATCCATTACCCACCTCTGAAAGAGGTGGGCTAGACTCGTTGCGACCCTGGCGGGTCGAAATGCCATAGGATTAATATCTATCCTCTAATTGTGGAAGCAATAAAATTTAAATTGAGCCGGTCTTTAGACCGGGGATTAAGGAAGCCAAAATATTTGGGCTTTAGCCCCATTTTGTTAATTAAGCAGGCTACTCATCCGGTTCCTGAACGAGCATGAAATCGATCTGTTTCAGTTCGTGATTAACCTTCTTTACCACGATAGATATTGGATCACCCAATCTGAAAGTTCGTCCAAATTGTTTTCCGATTAGAGAGTAAGTCTTTTCGTCATACAGATAGTAGTCGTCAGAGAGATCCTCGAAGCGGATAAATCCTTCAATCAGATAAGGGATGATCTGCACAAAAATTCCGTAGGCAGTAACACCGGAGATCAGACCGTTAAACGTTTTACCCAGATGGTCTGCAATCCACTCCACCTGCTTGATTTTTATACTTTCCCGCTCTGCTTCCAGGGCAACTCGTTCTCGTTCGGAACTCACTTCGCTTATTTTCTTAAGCCGGGATTTGGCAGTATTGATTTTTTCTTTAGTTGGATGATCAGCATATCCTTTTAATAGGCGATGAACGGCCAAATCAGGATAGCGTCGGATGGGTGAAGTAAAGTGGGTATAGTTGGTGAAAGCTAAACCGAAATGCCCCGCATTCTGGATAGAGTAGTTAGCTTTCATCATGGTACGCAGAGCGACCTCTTTTATCAGGATATCGTCTTTGGTTCCCAATACCCGATTCATAATGTTCTGAAATTGCTTGGGCTTGATATCCCGAGGAATTTTAACTGAATGTCCCAGGGCCTTTAAAAAATTTTCAAACTTACTGATCTTTTCAACATCAGGTCTTTCATGAACCCGGTAAATGAAAGGAAGCTTCTGATCTTTTCGGGATAAGTTTTGAATATGTTTTGCGACTGTTTTATTGGCCATAAGCATGAATTCCTCGATGAGTTCGTTACTCTGTAATCGCTCAATCGGAATAATTTCTCTCGGTTTACCCGATTTATCCATAACAAACCGGACTTCCGGGGTCTCGAAATCGATACTACCTTCCTGAAGTCTGATTTTACGTAGCTTCTGACTGAAATCCCGCATTTCCTTGAGCGTTTTAGCAAATTCATCCGTTGTGTCAGGATTATCAATGATGGATTGGGCTTCCTCATAGGAAAATCGTCTCTTGCTCTCGATGATGGAAGGCGCAATTTGATAATCGAGAACATGCCCATCTTTATTTATTTCCATGATACAGCTATAGGTCAATTTCACTTCATTAGGTTGTAGACTACACAGTTCGTTGGATAGATGTTCCGGAAGCATCGGAACTACCCGGTCGACCAGGTAAATACTGGTACCCCGTTTCAAGGCTTCTTTATCAATGATCGAGCCTTCCGGAATAAAATGACTGACATCAGCAATATGGACACCCAGGAGGAAATTTCCCCTGGCATTGGTTGTCAGAGTTACAGCATCATCGAAATCTTTTGCATCTACCGGATCAATGGTAAAGAGTAATTCTTTCCGCAGGTCTAAACGATTTTTGATAATTTCCGGTGACAGTTGAAAATCTATTTTCCGGGCTGCAGCTTCAACCTTTGCAGGGAAATTCAAGGGTAGTTCGAATCCCTTGATGACGCTGACAATATCGACACCCGGTTCATCCGGATAACCGAGAATCTCAATTATACGACCCTCAGGATTTAAAGCGGCTGTGTCCCACTTTAAAAATTCTACGACTACTTTTTGACCATCCTGGGCACCTATGTCATTTTGGGGTTGAATATAGAAATCACGGTACACCCGGGAATTATCGGGTACTAAAAATCCATAGTACTCACTGCGATGAAATACACCGACATAAGTCTGACGTGCTCTTTCAATAACCGCATTAACCTGACCCTCTTTACTTTTACCACGGGAGATTGCAAACAGTTGAACTTCAACGGTATCTCCATCAAATGCTGTATTTAAATGTTGAGCTGGAATAAAAATTTCTTCGCCCGTTCTTTCATCGGTTACAAAACCAAAACCTTTTCGGGTTACCTGAATAACACCTTTAACTTTTTGCAATGAGGAAGGAAAGGCATATCTTTTGTTTTTAAGCTTGATGATTTTGCCCTGTTTCTCCAATTCTAAGAGGGTATCCTGAAAGAGATGATAGTTATTTTTATGAATATGTAAGGCATGGGAAATCTCTTTCATTCTGTGGTTTTTAGCCCCTCGGCTTCTCATATAATGTAAAATTGCCTCGTTCAGATTTAATGGTTTTTTCTTTTTCTTATTCATCTTTTTATTCTCACAATTCTTGGTTTCTGTTGGTAGTCTAGTATAAAGTCAAAATCATTGAACTCTGATTGAGTGACAACCGTTCTGATTTCATCGATTTGATTATAGCCGATTTCCATCATCACAATTCCATCCGGATGCAATATTTTATGAACATTGGGAATGAAATTTTGATAAAATTCAATTCCTAAAGCCCCTGCAAGTAAAGCCTGTTTTGGCTCATAATCCCTAACCTGAGAGTGCAGTAAATGATAATCCTTTTCGGAGATATAGGGAGGATTAGCGACGATTATATGATACTTGTCGGCTCCTGCCGGATTAAATGACAATCCGTCTGCGATTATAAACTCAATATGTTGTGTACCGATTCGATCGGCATTTTCCCTGGCCGTCTTAAGGGCTGCTTCGCTGTTATCGATGGCGGTTATCTGGCAAGTTTTGCATAAATGGGCAATGCTTACGGCAATTGCACCACATCCTGTGCCAACATCCAGGACTAACGGGTGACTATGGGAGACATTCTCTATCTCCTTAAGTGTCGATTCCACCAGCAATTCAGTTTCCGACCGGGGAATTAAAGTATCCCGTGTTACCCGGAAAGTCAATCCCATAAAATCCTGTTCGCCGGTAATATATTGGACTGGTTCAAATTTTGCTCTTCGTTGGACAAAATTCCGGTATTTAGTCAGTTCAGCCGGGGTTAGAATCCTTTCGAATTGAAGATATAAATCGACTCGCTTGAGTTCCAAAATATGAGCGAGGAGAAGTTCCGCACTCAATCTTGCTTCGGGTACCTGCTGTTTTTTAAAATAGTCCTTCGTCCAGCTTAAAATTTTTTGTATGGTCCAAATATCTTCCATTTAATCTATAGAACTCTTGATCGGCCAATTTATGCAGCTCTGAAATAACAGGGGCATTTTGTTCTGTTTTAGACCAGCTGAGTTTCTGCTATGGTTTTTTCCTCATAGTCTGCGATCTGAAGCGGATTGATCAGGGGGTCGAGGTCTCCCGCCATAATTTCGGTAAGACGGTAAAGGGTCAGCTGAATCCGGTGATCAGTTACCCGGCCCTGGGGATAATTATAGGTTCGAATCTTTTCGCTGCGGTCACCTGTACGGATAATGGAGCGACGCTGGTTGGTAATCTTTTCTTGTTGTTTTCGGATTTCCAGGTCATACAAGCGGGCCTTTAGTACTTTCATGGCTTTTGCTTTATTTTTATACTGTGATTTTTCATCCTGACAGGTCGCCATAGTTCCAGTAGGTGTATGAACAATTCTTACTGCTGAATCAGTGGTATTGACATGCTGACCACCATGACCGGAAGCTCGGAAGACATCAATACGCAGGTCGTTGGGGTCGATTTCGACTTCCACATCCTCAGCCTCCGGAAGTATGACAATTGAGGCTGCGGAAGTGTGGATACGTCCCTGGGTTTCCGTCTCCGGAACACGCTGAACCCGATGTACCCCGCTTTCATATTTTAGTTGTCCATAAACCTGCTTGCCAGTAATGCTGCTGATGATCTCCTTAAAACCACCCCGTTCTGCATAATTAGCATTCAGTATTTCGCTCTGCCATCCTTGTGATTCACAATATTTTTGATACATTCGGTAAAGATCGCCGGCGAAGATTCCTGCCTCATCACCGCCAGTACCTGCTCGGATCTCCATAACGACATTTTTTGCATCATTAGGATCAGGCGGAATGAGCAGCAGGCGAATTTCATTCTCCAGTTGCTCAGTTGTTTCCTCAAACTGGGTCATCTCTTCCCTGGCGAGTTCCTTCAATTCTTCGTCGTCTTCTTCCTCAAGAAATTTTCGGGTATCGTTCAGCTGTGCAAGGGTTTTTTCATACTGGCGTGCTTTTTTTATCAGTGGTTCTAAATCAGCAAACTCTTTTGCCAACTGAGAATATAATTCGCGATCGGTCACCACCTCCGGTTTACCCATCTTCTCACTGATTTCAGAATATTTTTTTTCTAATTGTTTAAGTTTTTCTAACATTAATTTCAATCATATAAAATTTTGATTTTTTTATGCGGATTCCGGAATAATCTCCGCAGTTTCAGTTTTGTTTAAAAGGTGTTTATAAGACTCCCCACGTGCAGCTTTCAGTGCAACTATGGCGACTTCCAACATATCGTCATCGGGTTCCTGGGTCGTGATTTTTTGCAGAGCAAGACCTGGCGCAATCAAGGCTTTCACGATGGGATTATTGACTTTTTTCGCAGAAGCTTTAATGGCTTCGTAAGATAATCCACCTACCAAAGGTACCAGCGGCAAGTGTGTTGCCAGACGAATGAACAGGGTGATGTTACCATGAAAGAGAATGATAAATGAGTCCAGTATGCTAAAAAAAATGAGGCTGACTAACATAACCATGACCAGAAAACTGGTTCCGCAGCGGGGATGAAGAGTGGTATAGCGGCGGGTATTGTCCACTGTAACATCCTCTCCGGATTCAAAAGCATAGATTGTTTTATGTTCTGCACCGTGATAGCGGAAAAGCCGTTTGACATCCTTTAATAATGAAATGAGATATATATAGCCAAGAAACAGTGCTATTCGAATTGTCCCGGCAACCAGGTTAAAAACGAAGGCCTCTTTCTCAATACTGAAGAAGAGAGTGGTTGCATATAACGGAAAAACGAAAAAGAGTGCCAATCCGATTATGAGAGCAAAAGTAACGGTAACGAATGCAGATAAAGTGGTCATTCCGCCTGATTTTTTTTCTTTTTTTCCGTCAGTGGCCGGATCCGCCTTCTTGGCGGACTTTTTTCTTTTTTCTTTTTTCTTTTCATTTTCCTGTTCTTCAGCATCTTTCATCGCCACATCAGCCGAGTAATTCAGGTGCTTGATTCCCAGAATCATGACTTCAATCAGGGTGATCGCCCCTCTTATAATTGGAATATTTAACCATTTATGACGCTGGATAAGCGATTGGTACTCTTGTAATTTCAATTCGATATCCCCATTGGTGCGCCGTACCGCTGTGGCTATTCTTTCCGGAGAGCGCATCATTACGCCTTCGATAACTGCCTGCCCTCCTATAGGCATAATCTTTTCTTCGGTCTTGTTTTCTATGTTAAACAATGAAATCATATCAGCTGTCCTTTTTTCTCAAATTTCCAATAAAAAACGGAATGCACTGATTGGATAGCATTCCGTTTCAAATAAATGTAAAAATTTAATAGCTAACGACGTTCGCCGTACTTTTTCAGAAATTTTTCAACCCGACCAGCGGTGTCGATGAGTTTTTGCTTTCCGGTAAAAAATGGATGACAGTTTGAACAAATCTCAACACTTAGTTTTTCTAAGGTAGAACGTGTTTCAAATGTATGTCCACAGGCACAAGTCACCTTGGCATTTTTATATTCCGGATGTATACCTTGTTTCACTTTAAAACTCCTTTACATATTTAAAATAGCTTGCAAATTTAGAGAAAATCATCGTTCATTGCAAGTTTGATTTTTTCTTCTATCCGCTCTTCTTTTCTGAGTGCAGGTGTTATATGAGAAATTGACTGATAAGTTCCCAAATCAGGAACTCATCGAGTCCAGGAAGTCTTCATTAGTCCGGGTGCCCCGCATTTTGTCGAGTAAGAATTCCATGGCTTCTACAGGATTCATTTCGTTGAGTAACTTTCTCAATACCCAAACGCGTGATAGTTCCTTCTTGGTAAGCAAGAGTTCCTCTTTACGGGTTCCGGAGCGGTTGATATCGATTGCCGGAAAGATTCTGCGATCGGCAAGACGGCGATCAAGCACAATCTCCATATTACCGGTACCTTTAAACTCCTCAAAAATCACTTCGTCCATTCGGGAACCGGTTTCCACTAAAGCGGTGGCAAGAATGGTGAGACTACCTCCTTCTTCGATGTTTCGGGCTGCACCGAAAAATCTTTTGGGCCGCTGCAGAGCATTTGAATCCACACCTCCGGATAATATTTTACCGCTATGGGGAACCACCGTATTATGCGCCCTGGCAAGACGTGTAATGCTATCCAGTAAAATGACCACATCTTTTCTATACTCGACCAGTCTTTTTGCTTTCTCCAGTACCATATCCGCAACCTGCACATGGCGATCTGGCGGTTCATCAAATGTAGAGGATATGACTTCGGCCTTTACATTTCTTTCCATGTCGGTTACTTCCTCGGGCCGTTCGTCAATGAGTAGTACAATAAGAATGGCTTCCGGACTATTGGCTGTGATGGAGTTTGCAATTTTTTGAAGAATGACAGTTTTTCCAGCTCTGGGCGGGGACACAATTAAACCACGCTGACCCTTTCCAATTGGAGTAAGCAGGTTCATGATCCTCATGGTGAAT
This sequence comes from uncultured bacterium, assembly GCA_965370645.1. Taxonomy (GTDB): domain Bacteria; phylum Calditrichota; class Calditrichia; order RBG-13-44-9; family RBG-13-44-9; genus RQOF01. Next base: position 1,972 of record CBDUVK010000052.1, on the reverse strand, counting down.
TCTCTAGGATTGGTTTCCAGGTCAAATCTTTCAAGAGGATAAACAGGTGTCAGATTGTCAAACAGGACAATATTTCTTTTTCTCTCTGCCGGCTCAAAGTTAACCGCCTCCACCCGCAGCAAAGCAAAAAATCGCTCATTGTCTTTTGGGGGCCGGATCTGTCCCTGTACCGTATCGCCGGTGCGTAAATCAAATCTTTTAATTTGGGAAGGAGAAACATAAATATCGTCTGGGCCAGGGAGATAATTAAATTTAGGGGAACGCAGAAATCCATAGCCGTCAGGAAGCACTTCCAGCACACCTTCTGAAAAGATCAAACCTTCCTGATTGGTCTGTTCTTCCAGAATTTTAAAAATAAGTTCCTGCTTTTTTAATCCAGATGTTCCTTGTATGCCAAGTTCCTGGGCAACTTGGGACAATTCAGCGATTTTCAGAGTCTTCAACGAATCAAGATCCAACATTTCAATCACCCTCTTATAGAATTTTTTTAGTTTATTAAAATTTTCGCAATCAAATTGTAGACGCCTTCGATGCTTGTGGGGGAATAATAGTAGTTTTCTGGAAGTTTTATTTGAACCTTACAAATATAATAGTATAAACCAATTAAATCAAGATATTTGAATTTTTTTCAAAAAGTCACCAGCCAAATAATGTGATCCAATTATCAAAATAATGTCATCAGAATTCGCACGGGAAAGATATTTCCTGTAAGCCAAGCTTACAGTATCAAACAGTTCCAGATTTTTTATTCTGCCGTCTAGTGCATCAATCAGTGTTTGGGCATCTATACCCCGATCCGAAAAATGGGCAACCACCCCAAGTTCGGTAACGTATCTGAATAAAATATCGGCTATTGTTTGAAAATCCTTATCTTTGGCTAATCCGACAATGGTCCTGATATGCTTTCCTGGTAAATTTTTACGGATGAATTTTAAAACATGTAAAAAGCCTTCCGGATTGTGGGCCACATCTAAGATCACCAGGGGATTTTTCCGGATAACCTGCATTCTGCCAGGCCATTCTGTTTTTTTTAAGCCATCCCGGATCATCTCTTCTCTCATTTGAAGTTCTTTAAGTTTCAGAAGAGCCGAAATAGCCAAAGCTGCATTTTCCAGTTGATGTTCCCCGGGCATCCGAATTTCCAGGTTTTTGAATGAATATTCAGGCATAGTCAGATCAAATGCGGATCTTTCAAGATTCATCTCAATAGGTTGAATGGCTTGAGATGGAATCAGAGGATGAAATGGTGCCTGTTTGCTTGCACAAATTTTTTTGAGTAGTTTAAAAATTTCGGGATTGGTATTATTGGTAACACAGGGAATGGATTCCTTTATGATACCTGCCTTCTCACCGGCAATGGAAATCAGGTCTTCTCCCAGATACTGCTGATGATCGTATCCAATAGGTGTTATCACTGTCACTTTCGGATGAACCAGATTCGTAGCATCTAATCGTCCGCCTAATCCCGTTTCAATCACGGCGATATCCACCTGTTTTTCAGCAAAATAATGAAATGCGATTGCACTGGTTGCTTCAAAAAAAGTAGCCTGATGTTTATCGATTTCTTTTTTCAGTAATTCTGTGTATTCTACTATGGTATTCCAACTGATTGACTCATCATTGACTCGGATGCGTTCACTAAAATCGACCAGATGGGGAGATGTGTAAAGTCCCACTTTAAGGCCGGTTTCCCTGAGAATGGAAAAAATAAATGCTGCAGTTGATCCTTTTCCATTTGTCCCGGCAAGATGAATGGCGGGCCATTTATTCTGTGGATTTCCCAGGAATTCTAAAATTCTGGTGACGTTTTCCAATCCCAGTTTGATACCACTAAACTGCAGATTAAAGAGATACTGAATTGTCTCTGGATAGCTTGGCATAAATTTGAAGTAAATATTTGCTAGGTTGAATTAATTTGATTAATTCATGAATTAAAACAGAATCATTACCATGCTTATGTTTTTATCCACGG
>CBDUVK010000051.1:0-13280 GCA_965370645.1 uncultured bacterium | reverse complement strand
TCCACCACCCATCCGTTCCGCCATAAGATCTTTGCGTCCGATAATATAAAATGAGTCAGCCACCTTGACCGCGGTATCCTGTAATACATAAATATTCGCTTCTGCCATAAAGGAAACCGCAGCTTTTACGCCACTGAAATATTCATGATTCCCCGTAACGGCAAATACCCCATAGGTCGATTTAATTTCCTGAAAAATCCTGGCCATATTTTGCTCCGCGATCGGTGCAACATCCTCATCAACAATGTCTCCGGATAGCAATACCAGATCAGGTTGGAGACGGTTTACTTTTTCAACCAGAATATTCAGGTAATCACTGCGGATGATAGTTCCCAGATGAATATCAGACATTACGACAACAGTCAGATCCTTAATTCCATTGGCGGATTTTGGGATACTGATCTCTACCGTTTTAACCCTGGGAAAAAGCGCATTGATATGCCCGGCTAAAACTGTTATGAATACAAAAATGATGACCACCAGCGACGCTATCCGGGCACTTTTCTGATAATCTGCGGTAATTGCGGAAGGGAAAAAATGCAGAAAATAGTTCGCAAAACGAAGCAGATCAATAATTAAAACTGCAAGCAGTGCATAGACCATTATCCCCAGATAAAATGATCCGAAAATGACCAGAAAATCGCTGAAAGAATTGCGCAAAACCTGTTCGAGCAAACGACCAAGTGGATAACAAAGAACCAGAAATATAAACAGATAAAGAAAGATTGTCCGGTAAATACCAGCACCCTGGAGGCTCACCCAAGCTCTCCTGAATATATAATAATTAACCGTCGCATAGATGAACAGAAAAATTGAAAAGAAGATGATAAATGAGATATTCTTCATTAGATGCCCATTCGCATGATATTACTAAAAACAGGAATTTACTTTCATTATATCTTACAAAACTATGTTTCCCCTACTGCAAAATTACAATAAAATGATTTAGGCTTATAGATATTTTTCATTTTAGCTAATTCCTCTTGCAATCAATTGTAGAATATTATACAATAATGCTAATCAAAAAATCTTTCTTATGAAAACTTACACTAAAAATCAGTATCACTGGTGGCTGATCATCTGGATAATAGTGATAGTCATCTCCATCATGCATTACACCACGCCAACCATGAAATGGCAGTATCACCTGATTTTCATGCAGAGCTATTTTATTCCAATCCTGCTGGCTGCATTTCAATTTGGTATCAGAGGTGGATTGGGAACTGCTATAGGGGTTAGCATTCTGTATTTTCCTCATATTATGCTACAATGGGGAGGACTGGTAGAGGCGAATCTGATGCGTTTTCTGCAAATCCTTCTTTTTAATGTGATCGGGTACTTAACGGGATTGAAGGCGCAACAAGAACGCATTGAGAAGCAACGTTACCAGGAAACTGCCGAACAGTTAAAAAAATCATTGCATGAGCTGCAACAGAAAACATCAAAAATTGAGGAGATGGAAGATCAATTGCGCCTGGCAGACCGCCTGGCCGTTATTGGCGAGTTAACCGCAAGCCTGGCCCATGAGGTACGCAATCCTCTGGGATCAATACGGGGTGTAGTTGATATTTTGAAAGATGAATCTCCTGAATCCGTTAAGATGAAGGAATTCCTGGACATCCTGGTACAGGAAACAGATCGCCTGAACCAGGTCGTGGAGAACTACCTGGGCTATGCCCGGCAGCCTAAGAAAGAGAAAATCAGTTTTGATGTTCGTGATATTATCCAAAACAGCGAAATGCTCCTGATGAGCCGTGCGAGAAAAGCTAATATCTCCATAAATACCCTTTTATGTGATTCTCCCCTTTACCTGGTAAGTTATCCCGGTCAATTACAACAAATCATCATTAATCTGACTTTAAACGGAATTCAGGCTTCTCAGCAGGGAGACGAAATTACAATTCGAGCTGATAAGATTACTGCGGATACTGTACAGAAATCTAATTGGGTTGGCGAAGGCATTCTCATCCAGGTGATTGATCAGGGTACGGGTATTGAAAAATCCGATATTGATAATATATTCAAACCATTTTATACAACGAACAAGGATGGAACCGGCTTGGGTCTGGCCATTGTAAAAACGATATCCGATCAGAATAAATGGCAACTGGATTTGAAAAGCCGGACCGGAAAAGGAACCACATTCTCAATTTTTATTCCTCAGAAGGTTTCGTGAACTAAAGTGGACTTTATAGTTAAAGGGATTAGATAATGCATATTCTCATGATCGATGATGATATTAATCTCTGTAAAGTGATCGGTTATCAATTAGAAAAACAGGGTTTCCAGGTTACAACCGCCCATCGCGGGAAAGATGGGCTTGAATTATTCAACCAACAAGATATCGATGTGGTACTTACAGATATTCAGATGCCCGACATTACAGGTATTGAAGTCCTTCAAAAAATTCGTCAAAAAGACAAACAGGTAGTTATCATTCTCATTACCGCCTACGGCAGTGTGGATAACGCCCTGGAAGCCTGTAAAATGGGCGCAGATGATTATATTACCAAACCATTTGGACAGGAACAGCTGCTTTTTGTTATCGAAAAGGCGGTGCAGTTAAAAAAACTGCAATCAGAAAATCAGGAATTAAAAAACCAACTCGCGGGAAAATTTCGCTTTGAAAACATGATAGTCAAAAGTAAGCCCATGGAAGAATTGGTTCAAACTGCCGGCAAAGTCGCCCGAAGTGATGCCACCGTTCTTATTCTGGGTGAAAGCGGTACCGGCAAGGAGTTATTGGCGCGCGCCATACATTTTAACAGTTCACGCCGGGATAAACCATTAATAATTGTCAATTGCCCTTCGATTCCCGAGAACCTGATAGAAAGTGAGCTATTTGGCCATGTCCGGGGAGCGTTTACCGGCGCCCATAAGGACCGCAAGGGAAAATTTGAACTGGCTGATAGAGGGACTCTCTTTCTGGATGAGATTGGAGATTTACATGAATCAGTACAGGCCAAACTATTACGGGTGCTGCAGGAACAAGAGTTTGAGCGGCTGGGAGAGTCCAGGACCATTCAGGTGAATGTACGACTGATTGCGGCTACCAATAAAAATATTGAAAAACTCACCGCAGAAGGTCAATTCCGGGAAGACCTTTATTATCGTTTAAACGTTGTACCTTTAACCATTCCGCCTCTCCGGGATAGGAAGGTGGATATCCCGGTCTTGACGGATCATTTTATTCATAAATTCCGGGAGGGGGAAACGGTACAGGTTACCTCAGAAGTTTATCACGCTCTTCAGCAATATCACTGGCCGGGTAATATCCGGGAACTGGAAAATACCATAGAACGGGCATTGATTCTTGGAAGTGGTCAGGAAATCACCCTTCAATATATTCCTCCGCACATATCGAAAAAGCCGGATAATGGAAGTGTTGATTCCATGGAACCATTCTTAAATGATCTTTCCCTGGAAAATTTAGAGCGCAGGGCCATTACGCTTGCCCTCAAAAAATCCGGAGGTAACCAAACCCAAGCTGCAAAACTTCTCAAAATTCCCCGTCATGTACTGCTTTACCGTCTAAAAAAGTGGAAAATCAAATAATTTGTGATTCGGTCTTGATATAATATCTCACTCTTTACATTCCTTGTAAAAACTAATTATAGAGAATATTGTAGAATAATCTACAGTTTATTGCAGATTATCCTTCAACATTTTCCCCCGTTTTGAAACTCTGTCTCAAGTTTAATTTCCCCTAACCTCATTAATAACAGCAGGATTTGAGCAATCGTTATAGAGAAATTAGCTTTTGGCATACAATTTGAGAGTGATTAAGAGATGTTAAGATGAATTCATAAATGTGGATCTAAAATGAAGAATTTAATATTAATCATACTATTGGTAACCGGTATATTTGGCACGATTTTCTTCTTTCCAGTTAACATAGACGATTCCTATACATGCCTGAGCCACCGATTGATCTCGCAGGAAAAAAATCATTTCCTTCCCGATAAACGCCCGGATTTTGGTGCAGCGAGTGTTAAGCGAAGAGAGTCAGAAAATTCTCACCATTTAATTAAAAAATATTTTCTTCCTTATGCTCTTTTATGGTGGATTAGTATTGGCATCGTTTTCCTGTCTTATCAAAATTTCAAAGGAATAGGTTCAATTGAAAAGAAAATCAAGAAGAATATAACAGGGGAAAAATTAAGATGATGCATAAAATTTTACGACTAATTTTTTTAGCAATGATGATAAATGGATACGTTATTTCACAACCGATTGATTCAACATTAATTCTATCCAATTTAATCCAGGAACTGCAACAAAATAATCCCAATCTGGAATCGAGCTATCAAAATTGGCAAGCTACCAAGGCCCGAGTACCTCAAGCTGGTGCACTACCTGACCCGATGCTTGGTATAAATCTACAAAACCTCCCCATAAACTCATTTAGGTTTGACCAAGAACCAATGACTGGTAAACAATTTTTCCTGGTACAGAAATTTCCTTTCCCTGGAAAACAAGGATTGCAGCAGAAAATTGCCGTTCAGGATACCAAAATTTCAGAAATGCAATATCATGAAATGAAAAATCAGCTGGTCTTTGAATTAGAGGCCAATTACTTCGAATTATTTTACGTTGATAAAGCTATAGAGACCAGTGAGAAAAATGCCGCACTTCTCCTCCAATTTACACAAATTGCTGAAACCCGCTATCGGGTTGGAAAGGGACTTCAACAGGACGTGTTTAAATCACAGGTGGAATATTCCAGGATATCTGATAGACTGATTAATTTACAGCAACAAAGAGAGGTGCTGGAAGCACAATTAAATGTTCTTTTAAATCGTCCTCCCGGAAATTTCGTGGGAAAAACCATACAACCTGAAATCCCTACTTTTCAAGCGAATTTATCGGAACTTATTCAATTAGCCGATGAACATCGCCCACTACTCATATCATGGCAGTCTGTAATAACGCAAAGTCGGCATAAAGTTCAATTAGCAAATAAGAGTTATCTCCCGGATTTTAGCCTTGGGGTAGCTTATACCCAGCGTGAAGTATTGGAAAATGGTATGGGAGGCGTGGACTTTCTTTCGGGAATGTTCAATCTTTCAATTCCCCTCTATTTCTGGAAAAAACAGCAAAAAAATGTCGAGGAAAACAGATTCAACGAAATTTCCGTTCGGCATTTCTATGAAGGAGTGCAACAAAAACTCTATGGGCAATTAGATATAACACTATCTGATATAGATAAAAATCGCCAGCGACTAGATCTGTATAAAGATGTAATAATTCCACAGGCTTCCCAAGCATTAAAATCTTCTTTAGCAGCATATCAGGTCGATAAAGTAGATTTTCTAACCCTGGTCAGTAATCAATTAATCCTTTTTAATTATGAATTGGAATACTACCGGGCACTATCTGATTATTTCAAAAACATTGCCCTGTTAGGTGTACTGGTTGGAACAAATTTGGAGAAATTAGGAAATTAATCAGGATTTTGAATATAATATTCAAGGAGATCTATTAAGATGAAACATTCTTTTAAAAATATTATCCCCCAGGATCGTAATTCCAGGATTATCTGGTTTGCTCTAATTATATTAGCCTTTTTAATCGGGTGGATGATGAACAGTGGAGATGCGACGGATTCCAACTTGCATGACCACACATTAGACCAGGCTGCAGTTACCAGTTCCTGGACTTGCTCTATGCACCCTCAAATCCAGCAGCCCGGTCCAGGAAAGTGCCCAATCTGCGGCATGGATTTAATTCCAGTAAAGAGAGACCAGACCGGCACTGCAGGACCGCGACAGCTTACCTTATCGGCTAATGCAAGGAAATTAGCCGAAATTGAAGTAGCATCCGTAGAACGAAAATTCGTTTTAAACGAAATTCGAATGGTTGGTAAAATTGATTTCGACGAGACCCGTCTAAGGTATATAACTGCTTGGATTCCTGGACGAATTGATCGCTTATTTGTTAATTATACAGGTATTACAGTGAAGAAGGGTGATCACCTGGTGGAGCTATATAGCCCTGAATTACTCTCCACTCAACAGGAGCTTTTTGAATCGTTAAAAAATTTAAAAGCAGTGGAATACTCCAGTATAGCGGAGATGAAAGAGAATTCCATACAACAATTAAATTCCGTGCGGGAGAGGTTGAGACTATGGGGACTGTCTGAGAGTCAGATTTCCGCGATTGAAAAGAGTGGAAAACCATCTGAACATATTACTATTTATTCTCCTATTAGTGGTGTGGTTGTAAATAAAAATGCATTAGAAGGGACCTACGTTAACACCGGCACTCAAATTTATACTATTGCTGATCTCTCGCGAGTTTGGGTAAAAATGGACGCTTATGAATCTGATTTACCCTGGCTTCGCTATGGTCAAGAGGTGGAATTTAGAACAGAAACCTATCCAGGTGAGGTCTTCAAAGGAAAAATTGCTTTTATTGATCCGGTATTAGACCCTAAAACCCGCACTGTAAAAATTCGTGTCAATCTTGAAAACCGTGAACGGAAGTTAAAACCCCAAATGTTTGTACGTGCCGTAGTACATGCTAAAATTGGAAATGAGGGTAAAGTGATGGATCCAGATTTATCAGGCAAATGGGTTAGTCCTATGCATCCTGAAATAGTTAAGAATCATCCCGGCAAATGCGATGTTTGCGGGATGCCCCTTGTTCGTGCAGAAGAGCTTGGATATATGAGTGTTGATGAAATCGAAAAAGGTGGGCCACTGGTAATTCCGGCTTCAGCACCATTGATTACTGGCAAACGAGCAGTTGTCTATGTAGCGGTTAAGGAAAACGAAGGTACTTATGAGGGCCGTGAAATAGAACTCGGTCCGAGAGCGAATAACTACTACATAATAAAAGCTGGATTATCAGAAGGGGAAAAGGTAGTAGTCAAAGGTAACTTTAAGATCGACAGTGCCATACAAATTGAAGCAAAAGCGAGCATGATGAATCCTGAGGGGGGAAGACCAGCTCCGACGCATCACCACGGTCCTAACGATACCCCAAAGCAAGATATACCTGCGAAGACTGCAGAAAAGACCAGTGAAACCATTTCAGAAATCCCAAAATCTTTCAAAAAACAGTTGGATAAAGTGTATGCCGCTTATTTTGAAATACAATTTGCCCTTAGCCATGATAATTTGGAATCTGCAAAAATTGAAGCTTTGAATTTATTGAAGATGCTTGAAGCTACAGATATGAGATTGTTAAAGGGAAATGCCCATATGCTGTGGATGGAATTATTGGAAAACATAAAAAAATCTGGATCAAGCCTCAAAGATGCTTCAAATATTGAAACCGCCAGGCACACATTCAGGAAGCTTTCCGAATTACTAATCACTGTGGGAAAAAAATTGGGGAGCGATCAGCAATCTCTCCTTGTTTATCATTGTCCCATGGCCTTTGACAATAAAGGTGCAGATTGGCTTCAAAATAAGGAGGGTACCGAAAATCCCTATTTTGGCAGTATGATGTTTAATTGTGGAAATCAAGTTGCGAACCTTTCCTCAAAAGAGATAAAAGAAATGCAGGAAGGCCACAAACATGAATAATAGCTTTGAACGGCGCAACTGGATTGACAAGATCATCCTCTTCTGCCTGGAAAATAAACTTATTGTCACTTTAGTGCTTATTTTTATTTTGGTTTGGGGAATTATGGTCGCTCCATTCGACTGGGATCTGGGAGGGATGCCTCGTGATCCTGTACCGGTTGATGCAATACCTGATATCGGTGAAAATCAACAGATTGTCTTTACAGAGTGGATGGGACGTTCTCCCCAGGATATTGAAGATCAGATCTCTTATCCTCTTACAGTCTCATTACTTGGTATCCCCGGCGTAAAAACCATCCGCAGTTATTCTATGTTTGGCTTTTCTAGCATTTATATCATTTTCAAAGAGGATGTAGAGTTTTACTGGACACGTTCTCGAGTATTGGAAAAGTTAAATAGTTTGCCGTCAGGAACATTGCCCATTGGTGTGCAGCCGACATTAGGTCCTGATGCCACAGCGCTTGGACAGGTTTTCTGGTACACTTTGGAAGGCAGAGATGAATACGATAAACCCACTGGTGGTTGGGATTTGCAAGAACTGCGGTCTATTCAGGATTGGTATGTACGCTACTCATTGCTCTCAGCAGATGGGGTTAGTGAAGTGGCATCAGTCGGTGGATTTGTTCAAGAGTATCAGATAGATGTTGACCCTGATGCTATGCGTGCCGCAAATGTTAAACTTAGCGAAGTGATTGCTGCGGTAAAAATGTCCAACCTGGATGTCGGCGCTCGGAGTATTGAGGTAAATAAAGTCGAATATATAATTCGAGGATTGGGATTTGTAAAAGAATTATCAGATATAGAAAATGCAGTCATTAAAGTAAATGATAATGTACCCATCTATATTAAAAACGTTGCGAATGTAACACTCGGCCCGGCCCTGCGGCGTGGCGCACTTGACAAGGAAGGCGCTGAAGCAGTCGGTGGTGTGGTAGTAGTTCGCTATGGTGATAATCCTCTTGCAGTCATTAAAAATGTAAAAGATAAAATTGAGGAGATATCTCCTGGATTGCCTAAGAAAACTTTACCAAACGGCACCGTTAGCCAGGTTAAAATTGTTCCCTTTTATGATCGCAGCGGATTGATATATGAAACACTGGGTACCTTAAATTCAGCTCTGATCGAAGAAATTCTGGTGACGATCATCGTAGTACTCGTTATGGTGATGCATATGCGTAGTTCCCTATTGATATCGGGATTGTTACCAATTGCAGTTTTGATGGTCTTTATTGCCATGAAACAATTTGGAGTTGATGCCAATATAGTGGCGTTGTCAGGCATCGCTATTGCTATTGGTACCATGGTGGACCTCGGCGTAGTCATCAGCGAAAATATCCTTAAGCATTTGGATGCGGCTGATCCGGCTGAGAGCCGCCTGGAAGTAATTTATAAAGCGACTAGCGAAGTAGGCAGCGCGGTACTTACTGCTGTATCAACCACCATAGTCAGCTTTTTGCCCGTATTCACAATGGAGGCAGCCGAAGGTAAGCTCTTCAAACCACTGGCATTCACTAAAACTTTCGCTCTAATTGCTTCTGTTATAGTTGCGCTCACTATTATTCCTCCTTTTGCCCAGTTGCTGTTCACCGGGAAAATCAGTAACCAAAAATTGCTGCGGATATTATATGTTTTCTTAATCATTTCAGGTTTGATATCGATGTTTATCCTTAGCTGGTGGGTGGGGATTATACTCATATTTATCGGTGGATTTCACTTTTTAAAAGCTCGAATTCCAACATCACAACATAAATGGTCACCTTATATTTCCGTTGGATTTGCGGTACTGATAGTTGTTCTTTTTTTGACAAATCATTGGGTTCCTTTAGGTCCGGAAAAAGGGATGTTTCGAAATTTGTTCTTTGTAGCTAGCCTAATAGGAGGTCTTCTTGCACTCTTTCTTCTTTTCCAAAGATATTATAGTCGCATGTTAATATGGACCCTTAATCACAAAATTGAATTTTTAACAATTCCCATGGTGATCATTTTATTAGGTTCAATGTCCTGGCTCGGATTTGACGCTTTTTTTGGCTGGTTGCCCGCACCAATCCGTTCTTTTGCACCGATTTCCTATATTTCCCATAAATTTCCCGGTTTCGGAAAAGAATTTATGCCACCACTCGACGAAGGTTCATATCTCTACATGCCAACCACGATGCCACATGCTTCAATTGGAGAAGTTCTTGATGTATTACAGAAACAGGACATAGCGATCAGTGCCATCCCTGAAGTTAGCCAGGCAGTTGGAAAACTGGGACGGGCCGAGACGCCCTTGGATCCGGCACCAATCTCAATGATTGAAACGGTTATTAATTACAATACGGAATATATGATCGATAAAGAAGGTCACCGTCTTACCTTTCGATTCAATTCAGATACCACCGACTACTTTCGGACTGAGGATGGAATCCCGGTGTTTGCATTAGATGGAGAGCCCTACCTTGTGGAAGGAATGTTTGAACGAGATGAACAAAACCAACTCATACCAGATAAGGGCGGATGGCCATTCCGATTGTGGCGACAGGCTCTTGACCCCGATTTAAATAAAGGACGCCGTGCCTGGAGGGGAATTCAATCTCCGAAAGATATCTGGGATGAAATCATAAAAGCAGCAGAAATTCCGGGAACCACATCTGCTCCCAAACTACAACCTATCGCTGCAAGGATAGTTATGTTGCAAAGTGGGATGCGTGCCCCGATGGGAATTAAGGTAAAAGGACCAGATTTGCAAACTATTGAAAAAGTCGGTCTGGATATCGAGCGTTTTTTAAAGGAAGTTCCTTCAATTGAACCCTCAGCGGTCTTTGCAGACCGTATTGTAGGTAAACCTTATATTGAAATCGAAATTGACCGGAATGCTATCGCCCGCTACGGCATCATGCTGAGTCAAGTGCAAGAGGTCATTGAAGTCGCGATTGGTGGTAAGCGAATTACTACTACGGTGGAAGGGCGTGAGCGCTATCCGGTTCGTATCCGTTATCTTCGTGAACTGCGTGATAATATAGAATCCCTTGATAAAATTTTGGTTCCATCCCCACTGGGTGCACAGATTCCCCTGATTCAACTATCCAAAATTAATTATGTAAGAGGTCCTCAGGTTATCAAAAGTGAAGATACCTTCTTAATCGGATACGTGCTCTTTGACATGTTACCTGGCTTCGCAGAGGTGGATGTCGTTGAACAAGCTCGTGATTACCTTCTACAAAAAATTGATTCGGGTGATTTTAAGTTGCCAGCTGGTGTCAGTTATACGTTTGCCGGCAGCTATGAAAATCAGATAAGAGCTCAAAAAAAATTATCTATCATTCTACCGCTGGCCCTCTTTGTTATTTTTATGATTCTGTACTTTCAGTTCAAATCGGTTTCTACCACAGGATTGGTTTTTTCCGGCATCGTAGTCGCCTGGGCGGGCGGTTTCATAATGCTCTGGCTATACAGTCAAAACTGGTTTATGGATTTTTCCGTGTTCGGAGTGAATCTGCGGGAACTGTTTCAAATGCATACCTATAATCTCAGTGTCGCAGTATGGGTTGGATTTTTAGCTTTGTTCGGAATCGCCTCAGACAATGGGGTAATCATCGCAACATATCTCGATCAAAGGTTCAAGTTAAAAAAACCTGTCACCATAAAAGAAATTCGAGAGGCAACGGTCTATGCCGGTGAACGGCGAATCCGGCCGGCTTTAATGACCACCGCAACCACAATTTTAGCGCTTATTCCCATTCTTACCTCCACCGGGCGAGGTGCTGATATCATGGTGCCCATGGCTATTCCTTCCTTCGGTGGTATGTTTGTGGCAGTAATTACAATGTTTGTGGTACCTGTATTATATGCAGCAATAAAAGAAAGACAATTAAAGTCTGATGAAAAAATAGCATAGTTCAACCCCTTAATTTTGAGGTTATCATGATTTTTAAAAGAATCAGAAAATGGCTTGAGGATATGGCTAAAAGAAACCAACAACGTATAGGCAACCAACGATTGGATTGCTGTAATTTAAACCTTCAAAGAAGGCCTGGAACGACCAGGATAAACCCTCGCAGAGGAAAATAAATGATTTAAATAAAAGTTGTCATGATTCACTTGGTCAATAATTTAAAACAATTTATAATCAGGAGGTCGAAATGTTTAAAAGAAATCGTTTCACGGTGTTGTTCTCCGAATTAGTCGCTCTTGCATTTTTAGGACTGTTCCCGCTGCAAGCCCAGCATATGCAAGGAGGACATGGACATATGCAGCAAAGTGCTACCCATCAAATGGGGCAGCATATGACAAACATGCAGCAGATGATGCAACACATGCAAGAAATTATGGGTAAGACTGATAACATGATTCATATGATGCATAATCAACAAAGTGGTATGATGCAAGAAAAATCCGGAAGTACGATGATGCAGGGAAATCAAGGCATGATGCAAATGATCCATGGGATGGATGAAACAGCTAAAAACATGAATAATATGATGCAAAACATGCAGACATTGATGAATGATCCCAACATGATAAACACACCGGAAATGAAAAAAAATATGAATGAGATGCAGATGGATATGAGTACCATGGTGGAAGCCATGGACGGGATGCTGAATAAAATGGAAAAACTGCAAAAAGCACAATCAAAAATAGAGTAAAGTAACACTTTGCTGTTGGGTTTTTTCATATGAGGGAGCCTTAATTCAGGTAATGACTCGTTTTTCAAAGAAAGAAAATGGAATTAAAAAAGGTGATAGATAATTTTTTTAATCTCTAATATAGAACCGTTATCAATGATATGCGATTACAAGACTGAGTAATGAAAACAACAATTATCCCATTAAATTTACTAACAAGTATTGTATTTATCATCTTAATCTCTGCTGAATTAACATACCATATTCTCGCAGGCGAATGGTCAGGTATTGCTGCAATTCAATACACAACAGGCAATTACATTTTCGAAAATAACACATCCACATATTACTTCTACGGAGGGTTCCGATATAAAACCCATCGCTGGAATATATCAGCTATTTTGCCCATTATCGGGCAAAATACCAATCTGGTCTCGCGTGCCGGGGGAATGTTTTTGCCCACCGGCGAGTCACACGGGACCGTCGAAACATCCGAAGGCGGACACCACAGAGGAATGATGGCTGATGGCTTTTCCATGCATCATTTTGATCTGACACTTGGCGATCTTTACCTCTACGGTGAAATCCAACTACTGCCAGCCCGCGCTGTTTTGCCATCTGTTCATCTGAACACCCAGATAAAAATTCCCACTGCAAGTAGGGCAAAGAATTATGGAACCGGGGAATTTGATTATGGCGCCGGCCTGGCACTTCGCCAGGGAATATCAAATTATGGCCTATTTTTCAATGCCGGATATCTGGTTATTGGCAACCCAGCTGGTTTTACTTATCAAAACCCGATAACCCTGGGCTTCGGAGTGGGCCGATTTTTCAAAAGAAGGGATGTTTCTGTATTGGTTTATTTCCAGAATTATTCTAAAATTTTGACAGAATACCAACCGGCCCGACAAATCGCAGCGGGAATTTTTTATAAATTAAATCCCCGGCTTTTACTTTCCACCAGCGCCTCTGCTGGAATGAGCGAAATCAGTCCGGATTTCAGTATCTCTACCGGATTCGAATTAACCCTTTAAATTTGATGAGCTTGCTAAATGGAAAAACCGTTGATGGATTATAATTAGAATTTAGTTATTTGAGTTTATTGGAGGAAAGATGTTTGATGTCACGTTGTTTCATCCCA
>CBDUVK010000050.1:0-13297 GCA_965370645.1 uncultured bacterium | reverse complement strand
GTCTTGTTTTATTCCTCCGCCAATAAAGGCAATTCATAATGTAGAATTAATAATTGATAATTATATATCGTTAACTACCAATTATTTTTCCCGCAATTTGCTTCCACTAGTACCCAGAGAAATACAATTATAAATTATAGATTATTAATTATTAATTGTAATTCCATCTCACATGGTGGGAGATAACATATAATACACTTTGAGTGCCAATCCGGCGGCTATATAGGCGAGAATAAGTCCAACGGCACGGATCACCATTTTGTTGTGGTGCTGGATCATAATAAAGGAGGCAATTGCCATGTTAAGGGATATGATCAGATAAATATAAGCCAACTTGGTAACCTTCCTATGTGCTCAGTCCATATCTAAGAATTAAAAAGATAAACAGGAATTTCCACAAATACAAAATATATCCCAAAATAATTCCATGAAATTTCTTAAATTGTGATCATAATCCCATCTCCAAATATTTATTATAAAAATATTTCTCGCTGAAATAGCGGAGTTTTAATGAAATGTTCATCCTTAAATGGGTATTATAGAATCCGAAAAATCATGGATCCCTGCTTAAAACATGCAGGGATGACAAGTACTGGAGAATAGGCATCACGATAGACGTTTGGTGATTCGAAGATTAAAATTGGCGGTCATCTCGACCAGAGTCGCTGTGAGACAGTGACGAAGCGGAGAGATCTTTATGCTTCACAATATTGGGATATATAATTTGCTGATTATCACCTTAGCAACACAAAAGTATTTTCAAAAAGCATTCTCGACAGGGAATATCGCCTGCCTGGCTACGCCAGTCAGACAGTGGATCCAGACATTCAGGGAAAAAGATAAAATTTGATCCCCACAGAAGTGGCTACTTACGTGGCTGCCTGAAGCATGCAGGGATGACAGGTATTTGTATGAATGAATGAGAAAGAGGACCAATTAAAAAAGAATCCCGCACTAAAAAATTAAAGTGCGGGATTCTCAATAAAATTACCAAATATGCATCATGTCAAATAGTACCACTATTCAACCAGTTTTTAAAGGCTTCGAATGAGTAGTCTCTTCCCAGAAAATCCTTCACCAGTATGGCAGCATCTTTTGAGCCGCCCGGCTCCAGTATCATTTTTCGATACTTAACTGCAACCTCGGGATTATCAAGACCATTTTCCTGGAATACTGTAAATAGATCCTTGGAAATAACTTTTGACCACATATAGGTGTAGTAAATCGCCGAATAACCAAACAGGTGACCAAATGATAGATGCATATAAGTCTCATCCACATATTTATAGGGCGTATATTTGCTCTGCAGTTCGATTACTTTTTTAAGAGGATCGAATGATGTATAATTCTGGTCGTAAAAATTGAGCGATATGGAAGCATAGAACATTTGCTGTTTGGTGGAAAGTGCTTCATTAAACATTCGTGCCCGGTTCATTTTACCGATTAATTCATCCGGAATGGTTTTGTTTTCAGGACTGATGGCAAAGTTTTTCAGAATATCAGCATTCCACACCCACTCTTCAAACAGAATCGACGGGGTTTCTACAAAATCCCATTCAATGGTGATTCCGGTAATATTCATCCAGGGCTGATTACCAGCAAAGATATGATGTAACAGATGTCCAAACTCATGAAAGAAAGTACTAACCTGAGCATGTTCCATCAAACCTTCCGTATCATCACCACCCGGAAAATTACACACCAGCGCTGCTTCCGGAGCCTGACGGCCGCTGATCCCTGAGACCACTTCCGTCATCATGGCATGTTTATATTTGTCTTTGCGGGGATGCATATCCAGATAGAATCTGCCGATGAGATTCTCCTCATTCCAAATTTCATAAACCTCCACATCAGGATGCCAGACAGTTGTATCGACTTTTTTATAGGTAACCTGATACATCCTGGAAGTCAGTTCAAATAATCCTTCTCTTACACGATCGTATGCGAAATATTGCCGCAACTCCCGGGAATCTACATCATAAGATTCTTTTTTTACCAGTTCCGCCAGATATGTTTTTTGCCAGGGAGTTACCTCGCTGGCTTCCGGTACATCTTTCTGTAGCCGGTTTAACAAAATTTCATATTCTTCTTCTGCACGAGAACTTGCTGCATCTGCCACTTTATCAATGAATTCCTGAGCAGCGACCGGATTTTTTATCATTTTATCCTCGGTAACAAATTCTGCATAGTTTTCATATCCGAGCAATTGGGCCAATTCATACCGCTTTTTAAGCATATTATCCAGGACTTCTTTATTCTTGGGATAACCGCGTCTGCGATATTTTTTATACAATTCCTGTCTCCAGGCATCTGATTCAGCATAACTGATGAAAGGAAGATAATCGGGATAATCTGTGGTAATGGTGATTTTTCCGTCCATATCAGGTTGATGTGAAGCAATAAAATCTTCCGGCAATCCTTTCAAATCTTCTACTGAGGTCAGCTGGATGGAACGGACATCTCCACGGATATTTTTCTGGAAATCCTGTCCAATTACCACCAATTCTTCCTGAAGTGTCTTTATATTTTGCCGTGTCTCAGGATCTTTATCCACACCAGCTCTTCTGAAATCCCGTAGTGTTTTTTCAACAAAACGAACTGTTTTTGGATCCACACTACTGATATCCACTTGTGACACTGCATCATAGACGGGACGTGACATCTGAATTTCTGTCTCAAGTTTGGAAAACTTCTGATCATATTCCGCACCAACATCCCTCATCGCAGAATTGGGGTGAACCGCCTGATAAAGGCTGGCCAGATTATAGGCGTAATCCATTTTTATCCAGATTTCATTCAATGGATTTAAGACAGTCTTCACCGTCTTGGAGCCCTGGTAATTTTCCAGATCATGAAAGAGTTGGCGAGCTTCGACTAGCTCCTCCTCACAGAAAGCTCTGAAATCGTTTATTTCCTGATCAGAAGGTAATACCGGATCTGTTTCACCAAAAACCAAAAAGACACCCGGCAAAATGAATACAATTGACCAAATCATTAAAGTTCGCGTAAATTGAGTCATATGAATCTCCTCTATGAAGTATATGTGAATGATATAACTATAGATATGACGATCAATCTTTTAGAAAGTTACAGAATGATATTTTTTCCGGTAGATCATTGTTTTTATTGCTTTGAAATGGATCAGGAACTTCATAATTTTTTAGATTACAGTCAATAAAAAATGAAAAAGAATTCTTAATAGTTCCCTGCATCTGATCATCATCCAAATCCCTCATGGATACAGTACAGGAATCGAATAATAAAATCGGATCACTACACCGCAGATGAAAATTTTGGAAGCCGACATATTTTTTTATTCTATCCAGATTACCGCCCTGGTTTTTATAATGATGGTGATTATCGACTGGCTGGATGTACGCACCAGGGGACGCCTGCCGCAGTGGATTACCGATAGCAAAATGAAGCAGTATACCGTGGCCGGACTTCTCGGTCTCACACCCGGGTGCATGGGAAGCTATATGAATGTCTCCCTTTATATGCACGGTTACCTGACTGTAGGTGCCATAGTAGGCGGGATGATTGCCACCACCGGTGAGGCTGCTTTGATCATGTTCGCCCTGTTTCCCAAAACCGCAATCATTATCCATCTGATCCTGATCGGGTTAGGCATATTCTTCGCCATGACAACCGACCTGATTGTCCGTTTACTAAAAATTGATGATAAATGTGAATGTGAATCCATAGTTTATCACCGGGATGAAACATCTTTGGTTCATTATCTCAAGGAACATCTCTGGGGACACATTCTAAAGAAACATATCTGGCGTATTTTTTTATGGACATTCCTGGCCATGTGGTTTGTGCATTTAGGCGAACATTATTTGGATCTAAGGTCATTCGTAAATAACTACCCCCAACTTGTACTGCTGCTCGCTGTACTGATCGGATTAATTCCGGATGTTGCACCGCAGTTTATTTTTATATTCATGTTCAATGATGGCCTTATTCCCTTTAGCGTGTTGCTAACATCCTCCATGATCCAAAATGGTCACGGACTCATTCCTCTCCTCTCCTACTCCGTGAAAAATACCTTGGTTATTAAAGGTTTTAATGTGCTGTTCGGTGTTATCGTGGGCATTATTTTGATGATATTTGGATATTGAACAGACTGAATAATAATTGCGCAGGAATATCATTTAACTATACCGTTTATGAGCAGGATTCCTGAATGAATGAGCGGATTTCAGATAACAGATTTCGACTATGGACGACTGTCCATGCCTTCATGGTTCTCGCAGGGACTCTCATCAGCTTTTATTCTGAATCCCTAATTCCGTTGATCAGTACCACAATCCCATCATTTATCACCCTCATATATTTAGAGAGAGGCCATTGGACAAATTTTAAGCACTTCGGTCTCGCAAATACTATCACAGGACTCAGGCTCCTTCTGATTTCGACAACAGCACTTTTTTATTCAGAAATTCCAAATATCATCATTGCTTGTATCGGCCTGATCATCTTACTAGCGGATGGACTCGATGGGAAAATCGCTCGAATTCGCGGAGAGGTTTCCCCTTTCGGTGAATATTTTGACAAAGAGATCGATGCTTTCTTCCTGCATGTTTGGGTCATAATGGCGGTCATGAAATCATTATTATGGCCCTGGACGGTTCTTTTGGGATTGCTTCGCTATCTTTTTATTATTTATTTATTCATTCTGGGTGAGCGGCAAAAAAAGGAAAGACGATTCAAGTTTGGGCGTTACATTTTTGTCTATGTAATTTGTTCGTTGTCGCTGGTCTTTTTGCCTCTACCTTTTCTGTATAAGCCCGCAGTTATTATTGCAACAATATTATTACTATTTTCATTCGGACGAGACCTTGTATGGATACACTCAAAAGATTGAAATTCAATCTCGAAGAGCTACTGAATAACCAGATATTTTTCTGGTTTTCTCTTGTCTTTCTAAATATTCTGCTCTTTTTGCCACAGACCATTTTATCACCAGGTCCGGTCTCCTGGATCCCCCTGCTACCATTCGATTCTCCCCGGGGATGGTATGACATCATATTTTTTTTCGGGCGTCGCGAGAACCAGGATTTTTTCAGATTGATAGCAGAATATTACCTCATTCTATCACTCCTGTTTCTCAGTATTAGACTGAACTGGCATCACTGGTTCAAGCGCGTATTAGTCGGGATCTATATATTTTTCCTTATTTATCAAATCTACCATAATATCATGGTTTTATTATTTGGTGAAGCACCCATTCTTTACAATGACCTGTTACTCCTCAAGGGAGCTTTCTACCTGGTTATAGATATCTCACTGACTAAAAAACTATTTGAAATGTCTCTGGTATTCTTAGTATTGGGAATTCTGTTCTTTAGTATTCCTTTTCTATTTCGCACCATTCAAAATGGATTCCAAAAATGGATTAATTCCCGGACTGTCATTGTATCAGGTATTTCCATCTGGCTTATAATAATTATAAACAATCTCTGGTTCAGGTTCAGCGATTACCGGACCACCATTCATTGGATAACTCCAAAAATTACTAAAAACATTCAAAAATCAGTTCAACTTCGCAATTTTTTACATGCCATTCCCGATGTTCCAACAGACTCAACTTATTACCAGTATAAGAGCATTCAACTTGAATTTCGACCCGATGTATATATTTTCATGGTAGAATCCTACGGACGGATTTTGCTGGATCATCCTGATAGCCGGCAAGTTTATTTAGCCCTCATGAAAGAAGTGGAAGATACTCTTAGGAGCAAAGGGTGGCGCGGACAGAGTATTTTTAGTGAAGCCCCTATCTTCGGCGGTCGTTCCTGGCTGACAATGGGCTCCATGATTACCGGTGTTCAAATTAAAGACGAAGCGGTATATTCATATTTTATCAACCGTACCCGGCAATACCCTCATTTAGTTCATTTTTTCAATCAGCAGGGATACCATACCTTTGCCCTGCAACCGCTGAATCGGATGCGACCGGGATTCTCAATGACCAGCTATGAACGCTTCTATAAATACAATACCTACATCAATTTTGAAGACCTGGATTTTGACGGACCTGCATTCGGTTTTAGAAATATCCCGGATCAATTCAGCTTGAATTATGCTAATGAGAAATATTTAAAAAAAGTGAAAGAACCAAAATTTCTATTTTTTCTCACCGTGAGTTCCCATTCTCCCTGGCTTGATCTACCTCCCTATGTGAAAAACTGGCGGGATATTAAAACAACCTCGCAGGAACAGTTAAGAGAAAAATATGAGAAGACTTCAGAAAAAATCCGCAAGACAGTTAAGCTAAATATATCAAGCGGAACCGGTATTGCTGAATATATGAACCATATGATCTATGAAATAAAAATGATCAGAGATTTTATACTCAATGAAATTCATCCTAATAGTATTGTCATCATTCTGGGTGATCACCAGCCACCTATCATTACTGAAAAAAATCCGAGTTTTGCTACCCCTCTTCATTTTATTTCCGGCGATCAGGAATTATTGCTATCCCTGCAGGAGTATGGATTTTCCCCGGGACTCCGATTAGATCCGTCACAGCAAACTGTCATGCAGCATGAGGGTTTGTATTCGTTACTTATTCGGGTGCTCACCCAGAATTATTCATCCTCCAGGGGATTACCCGATTATTTGCCATCAGGAAATTCAATCTCAATCATCAAAGACTGATATGGCCAGAGAAAAACTGAAAACAGTGCAATGCTCATCTGAAGATGAGATTTGTCAATTTTTCGAAAAGAGTGCCCCCCACTACCAGGAAGCCCATGGTGATGCGGACAGACTGCTAAAATATCGTATGTCACAGTTAGTTAAATGGGCAGATTTAAAATCTGACGATATTGTCCTGGACGTCGGCTGTGGTAATGGTCATCATCTATCGTACCTGGCATCCACAATTGGACGCGGAATTGGAGTTGACTTCTCAAAAAACATGATCGACTCTGCTCAAAATGCCCTCAAGAATTCGCCCGACTCACAGAAGCTCCAATTTCAGGTGGATAATGCCCAGCATCTGAAAACGATCACTGATGAAAGTGTCGAGCTGGTGATGTGTATCGGTTCATTTGAACATATGCTGGAGAAGGAAAAGGTGATTAAGCAATTTCACCGGGTACTAAAACCGGGAGGGAGAATTGTCCTGATGACACCCAACGGCAAGTATCTCTGGTACCGTTATTTTGCGCCCCTTTTTAACTATCACACCCGCCACTTGTCAACAGATTTGTTCTTACCTTCAGATCAATTACAGGAAAAGTTGATTGCAGGGAATTTCTCAAACATAGAAGTTGGTTATTGGACTTTTATTCCGAAGGGGGATATGCCCAGGTTCTGGGGCATTTTTTTGGGAATATTAGATGTAATAGGCCGATTCTTAAGAATGTCCAATTTCCGGGGAGGAATCATCGTACGAGCTTTCAAAACTTAACCTTGTTTTTCCGCTACAATCAGTTGATACTTCATCTTACCATTATGATACAGCTTCTGTAATGCAAATCCACCAAGATGTGTCCGTAGGAATGTTCGCATCGAACCAATCGGCATGATACGAATCAGAGCTGCAGCTCTTTTCATGCGCTTTTGCAGAGATTGCTCTGAAGGAAAGTACAGTTGAGGGGTTAAGTCAAAGCGGGACAAGATCTTAAGATTGCTTCTCTCCAGCAATGTTGTATAATAACTCCCTGAGGGTAGATCGGATAAAAACCAATAATCCCTCAATAATTCAAATTCTTTAGTTTGGCGTATACCCTCATCCAGCGCCATATCATCTACAATCACCAATTTCCCTTTTGGCAAGAGGGAGCGGGTAAAATTTCCAATTACAGCAGCAAGGTCCTGGCTATGAATCAGGGATTCAATCGCAACCACTGCATGATATTTTATATCTGACGGTTCCGAATAACTTTTAAGATAAAATTGACAGCTCTGGCTTATCCCGAGACGTTGCGCTTCCCCCGTGGCAATCTTTTGCTGATATTTGCTCAAAGTAAAACCATGATATATACCCGGTTTCCGTTGATACCAGCGGAAAATGGAACCTCCGAATCCGCATCCCGCATCGAGTACCATGGGATTTTCAGGTAAATCTGTCTCTTTCAACACGAGATCATCCAGATAGTAGGTTCTATCTCTTTCTTTGTATAAATGCTGAGATTCCTCAGGTATCTGTAATATTTTGTGCATTTTTAAGAAATCTCTGCCTTTGATTCGATTTAGCAGATAGGAATAGCGGGATAGGTTGTCGTACAGGTCAGATAATCGGGATTCAGATGCACTCTCACTCTGAGACATGTTCACTCTTTTCCATGATAAAAATAAATTGATGGGCAAATTTCAACGGGATCAGTTTCCGGACTACTGTTTTGGTAGTCTCAATCAGTTTTTTTAAAGATCCCAATCCAAAGAACTTAAAAAATTTTCTAATTTGCCAGTCATCCCGGTGGATATTCACGATTTTAAATCCATAATTTGAAAAAAAATCCTGCCATTCCTCCAGACTGTTTGCATTTTCGTTACTTTCCCGATGGGAACGGCTAAATGTCTTAGCAATATTCCAATAGATCGTCCGGGAATTCGGCACCATGATACAGTACTGTGCAGTATCTTTGGCGACCCGTTTCAATTCGGATATGGACTTATCCATATCCAGAAAATGTTCCAGCACCCCAATGCAGGTAATATAATCGAAACTCTTATCGGGATCTTTGATTTGGGTGACACTACCCAGCTCAATTTTCGAATCGGGTGAAGTATGGGAGGCAATTTTAACCGCTTCCGGTGAAAGATCAATGCCATACGTCTGCATGCCTCTTTGTTGGGCAGCCTTCAGTAGCAGGCCAGGTCCACAGCCCACATCCAATAATTTTTTATTCTGATGCACTTTCAGGTAATCCAGATAAACCGGGTAGGCGTCTATATGACGCATACTGTTAAGCTGCTTTTGCTTGTAGAGTCGATCAAACCAGGAGCGGATGGAATTTTCGCTATGCATGTTATATAATTTCGGATAGTTTCCAGTAGACAACGCACTTTATGGGCGTTGATCAACGGAGGTGAAGTCCGTCATTAACCCATCCTTAGGAGTAAATGTACTTCCACTTGAATCTGCCTGTCTGTCATCCCCGAATGTTTTTGTCGGGGATCCATTTCGTTTTCATCCCTGAATATCTGGATCCCAGCATTCCCTGCCGGGATGACAATTATGATATTTCTTACAACTTACGAAGTTTTGGGATAATCCAAATCGTTTATAAACCTAAGAAATTTTTCTGTACTGTCCTGCCAACTCGGAAATGATCGGCTCCTCTGATACGCTTTTTCCCCCATGGAGAGGCGCAAGCCAGGATCGGAAATCAAGTTCCTTAACAGGTCAGTAAATAAATGAGTGTCCCCCGGGGTAACCAGGTAACCATTCTTTTTATGCTCAACCAATTCCGGTAATCCACCCACCTGGCTAACTAAAACAGGAAGGCCAAAAGCTAATGCCTCCATGGTCACCATACTGCATGACTCAAAACGTGAATTCAAAACAAAGATATCACTCTGTTTGTATATTTCCAAAAGATTCATCTGGGAAACCGGTCCAAGAATCTGAACACGGTTTTTCAGTCGAAAATCTTCAAGCTGTTCCATAAATTTCTGCGTGAAAGCATGATCAAGTTTATCTTCACCCACCAGAATCCATTGCCAGGGGAGGTTTGACAGGTTTTCCAGAATGGGGAAAAATTCCAGCAACCCTTTACCGCGGAAAAGACTGGAAACGGTAAGTATCTGAATAATCATCCGCCGCTTTCTCTTCGATGAGAATCTTGCAACAATGCCCGGTTGGATAACTTCGATCTTTTGAGCAGCAATACCCGACTCAATTAACACCTTTTTTGAATAATGACTGGTTACGATAAAGCCGTCGAAAATCGATAATTTTTCTTTCTCCTGTTTTCTCCTGGTGCCAGAAGAATTCTGGGGATCTAATATATTCAGATAATGAACGAGTAACCATTTTCCTTCGGTTATTTTGGAACTATCTAATCTCTCCATAAAAGAGCTATTCCACAGGAGCAGGCTATCCACTATCCAATGTGAATCATCCTCAAAATGCTCCTCGCCATCTTTCTCAACTATTTTCTTGCTGGAAATGACAGTTTTTTTCACCTCATGATTACGGGACAATACTCCCATCAAATGCTGATTAAATATATTTCAGCCGGTTGGAAGATTTAAAATATCTGGAAGGAAGAATTGGAATTTCATCTTGCTATGGCGATTTTTTTTAAATTTCCCTAATAAAAATTACCCCGACATTTATGTCAGGGTAATTGACAACCTAAAACTAAACATTCATTAGATAAGATGCCCATGCCACCTCATTTTCCCACAGTTGCAGGGTTAATGATTTCAAGTTTTTCAAGGAAATCTTCCTGGAGAACATCTCACACATGATTCGGGAAAAGTGCTCAATACTAGGATTCAGATCTTTGAACTCCGCCAATTCATTCAAAGTTTTATCGCTGAAATAAGCGACCACCCTATCAAGTCCATTTTCAATCTCAACAATATCAACCAGGTAACCGTGTTGATCTAATTTATCACCTTGTAGTTGAATCTCAACCTTGTAATGGTGGGAATGCAAGTCATTTTCATCTCCCCAGTCCCCCCCAATCAAAAAATGCTGGGCAATAAAATCTCTGATCACAGTTACTGTATACATTATCCAGTTCCTTTATATATTAACACGACTTGTAAAGCCTCTTCTTGTTTTTCATCCAATAGCTCATACGCACTTTGTGCTTCGGAAAACGGTATCTGATGACTAATTAAGCTGAATGGATTTAGTTCTCCCAAATATTTCCAAACCAACTCCAGGCGCCGATCCTTTGTCCAGCGGCCCCGTAATTCCGGATGGATGGTGCTGACCTGACTACTGATGATCTGCAGGCGATTACGGTGAAAATGTTCCCCTAAATTCAGCTGAACCTTTTTGGTCCCATACCAGGACCCTACTACGATTCGGCTTTGATACCCGGCGAAGGCAATGGCCATATTCAAAACTTCGGGATTACCGGACAATTCAAAAATGAGATCGGCACCACTGCCCTGTTCTGAGTCTGATTTATTGGATCTAAGGATTTTTTCGAGTTCAACTGCAAAGTTTTTTGAACGGGGATCTAATATTTTGGTAGCTCCCAGTTTTTTTGCATATTCTCTTCTCTTTTTCAACGGATCCACAGCAATGAGCTGTTCCAGCGGATATTTTGCTAATATTGCTGTTGTCAAAAGACCCACTATACCCTGACCGAAAATGACCAACTTTTCACCCAAAAGGGGTTTGGCATCCATCACACACCCCACGGCAGTTTCCATATTGGGTAAAAACAAAGCGTTTCTCTCATCCAACTCTGAAGGGAGCAGATAAACTTCAGTTTGAGGAACCACGATATGGGACTGGTGGGGATGAAATAGAAAAACACTTTTATCCAGCAGTTGGGAATCCGCATTTTTCCCAATCTCAATCACCTGGCCAACCAGAGCGTAACCATATTGAATAGGATAGTTCATCTTTCCCGTTAGTGATGTTAAGGAGATATCCGTAGCCTTCCCCTCAGGAAAATTACCCCGGTAAAATAACATTTCCGTTCCCGCACTGATGGCCGAATATTTCGACTGAACCATTACCTGCCCCGCTCCCGGGGGAGAGAGTGGCTCTTCACGAATTCGAACTATCTTCTTTTTCTCAAAAAATAACTTTTTTGTCTTCATCATATTTGATAATTGAGATCTCCCCTGACAAGGAGATTATCCTGGATCAACTCATAATGGATATTCTGCAGATTGGTCATAAATGGGGAAATAACATTTTCCAGTTCCCGCACTCCCCGGAATCCTCCCAGGATCATGGGAACGATGGTGAGGATAATCTGATCCGCAAGTCTTTCCCTGAGGAAGCTGGTTATAATCCGCGCACCCCCTTCCACCATCAGTGACCGAATACCACGCTCATGAAGTTGCTGCATCAGGGATGATAAATTAACCCATCCATTGGGCAGTGCAGGTAACTTTAAAATTTTACCACCCTTTTCCTGAATCATCTTACCCTTTTCATCATTCACTTCAGAAGTACAGGCAATCCATGGTTTAATACTATTTTGCTGCAGTAACCGGGCCTGCATGGGAAAGCGCAGATGGCTATCTACCACTACAGGTCGGGGATCCTCGCCGGGGACCAGACGTACAGTGAGTTGAGGATTGTCGGCGATGAGTGTTCCAATCCCAATTAGTATGGCCTTATGAATCGCGCGCAGGTTGTGGGTAAAATTCTGTGAATGAGTGTTGCTCAGTCTCACCGGTGCCGAGGGATGTAATGAAATACTACCGTCCAGACTTTGAGCAAACGCCAGGGAAACATAGGGACGCGCTAAAGGAATTTCAGAACTTGTCCCTTGATTAATTTTATCCGAAACAATCTGTAGCATCTGATTATTTTTCTTTTTTACCATTCCCATCATCTGCCATTAATTTTGGTACCATATTTATAAAACTTGCAACACCTCTTCGGCATGGCCTTCCGGCTTCACCTTATCATAAACCTTCTTAATGATTCCGTCTTTCCCGATGACAAAGGTCGATCGTAAAATTCCCATGTACTTCCTTCCATACATGCTTTTCTCACCCCAGGCACCATAAGCTTCTGCTATTTTATGATCCGGATCGCTCAACAGGGTAAAATTAAGATTTTGTTTTTGAATAAAACCCTGGTGGGATTTTACACTGTCCGGACTAACACCCAGAACCACCGCTTTCTTAGTATTAAATTTTGGCATATTATCCCGGAAAGAACAGGCTTCCTTAGTACAACCACTGGTATTATCTTTGGGGTAGAAATAGAGTATAACATCTTTTTCTCCCAGAAATTGAGAAAGCGTCACTTCTCCGTCCCGATCTGACTGAACCTTGAAATCTGGTGCTTTATCACCTGCTTTTAACATATTAATCTACCTTTTTATTTCACGCAAGGACGCAGACGCCAAGTCGCAAAGAAATTATTGTGCCAATGAAACACACTAAAGATCACACACTATTTTTTAATTGTAGTATTTCAAGATTAATACATTAAATATTTTCGTGATCTTTCCAGTCTGGCCAGGCGCAGCCTGACAGGCACGTAATTCGTGGATTCGTTTTAGTATTTCTTTGCGTAAAGAATTATTTTAAATTATTAATAAATTAATTACCAAATTTAATGATATCCTATAGAATATTAAAAATCTAAACAACCTCAAATTTATTTTTTTGCGGGATTACT
>CBDUVK010000049.1:0-13317 GCA_965370645.1 uncultured bacterium | reverse complement strand
TGATGAAAGCCGAATACCTAAATAAAATGCTAATTGACACCTAAAAATTATTTAATACCGATTAGTTACCATTTTAAAGTCGGAATAATTATAGGTTAGTAAATGAAATCAATCGACCTTCGGAAAAAATCAGGATAAATTCTGGTGAACGGAAGATGGTGAATAGACTAAGAGAATTCAGATATTGAGAACTATGTTAAGGGAAATCATATTAATCCAATAATAGCTTTATCAATCACAAATTATCTTAACCTGGTTTCTAATCTGCTTAATTCATAAATTTGCAAGAAATCAAATAATTGTTCATTCATCTCTTGCCACGGTTTTTTCCATTAGGAATCCCTTCGGGAAAAACCGTGGCAAGTTTAAGACATTGATTATACTAGCTTTAATTTAAAAATTACTCATTTTATGAATTAAGCAGGCTAAGAGATACTATTCAAAGAAAAATCCATTTTTTCAAAAAATAAATGGTGATAAAGTTCATATTGACAAATTGCTGATTTTACATTATTTTGAAGGACAGAAAACAGGAGAAATACTATGCATGACGCTCAATTTTACAAACAGCTGGATGATGGGCGTTTGCAATGCACCTTGTGTCCGAGATATTGTAAATTGAAATCCGGACAACATGGCTTCTGTTATGTTAGGAAAAATGTCGCTGGAGAGATGAAAAGCCTGGTCTATGGAAGACCATATGCCGTCAACGTAGATCCTATTGAAAAGAAACCCCTCTATCATTTTCTCCCGGGAACCAAAATTGTTTCCATCGGTACTGCCGGATGCAATATGGCATGTAAATATTGTCAGAATTGGGACTTATCGGAAGCTAAATTCAACGAGAACCGCTCAATAGAATTACCCCCTAGCAGATTAGTTCAACTTGTAAAACATTATGATTCCCATAGTATTGCTTATACCTACAATGAACCAACCATCTATGCAGAATATGCCATGGATACGGCTAAGCTCTCCCGAAAAATGAAAATCAAAAATGTGATGGTAACTAACGGTTATATTTCCGAAGAAGCGCTGGACACTGTGTATGAAAACATGGATGGTGCAAATGTGGATTTAAAGGCGTTTACTGATAAGTTTTATCAAAAACTCACCTTATCTAAACTGGGACCGGTTCTCGAATGTTTAAAAAGACTTAAGCAATTAAACAAATGGATCGAGATAACTACATTAATCATTCCATCCTATAATGACAATGAACAGGAAATTAAAGATATGTGTGAGTGGATTCTCCGCGAGCTGGATTCAATGGTACCTGTTCATTTTACTGCATTTCACCCGGCTTATAAACTGACTCAAGCCACCTCAACAACCCCCAGCACCCTGTTAAAGTTTCGCCAGATGGCCATGGAAATGGGTCTCAAATATGTTTATGTGGGAAATATCAGCAACAGTGACGGATCGAACACCTATTGTCACCAATGTTCAGCAATTTTAGTGAAAAGATCCTGGTATTCAACCAGCATATCAAATCTTGAAAAGGGAAAATGCACTCAATGTGGAGCCGATATTCCCGGAGTGTTTCACTAAGATCCGGGAAAATTACATTTTTCCGTTTTCATTTTAGTGGGTATGAAACCCGGTTAGTTACTCCCTCTCTTTCTACCTTCATCATTTATTCTTTTGCCATAATATCACCCAATTCCAGCTCTTTTGCCAGATATAAAGTCGATCGGACATTATGTCAGAAAAGATAATAATTTAGATTTATAAATATAATTTTTTATCCTACTGATAATATTGATGTTATAAAAAGTATTTTCTATTTGGCATTATATTTGTATAATTTGATAAAATGCAAATATTAGGGAGTAAATAATGATTCGGTTTTTTATGAATACTTTCAAACCAACCTTCATAACACAAGGTAGTGGTATAATAGTTACAGGATTGGTCTCAATTTTTCTTGGCCTGCTTATCATTTTTGTGCCGGAAATTTTAGTTGCCTTCATTGCATTACTGTTTATAGCAACCGGCTTGGCATTGTTTGGTTGGGGTTGGAATATTAAACGGATTCAAAATCAATTTCAGCAAATTCATATTAACATTGATGAATAAAGAAAGGTTGATAAATGATTAAGATAGAGAAGAGCACAGATACGGTCAATATCCCGGATAGCATACCAATTATACCGGTGAGGAATACGGTTTTTTTCCCTCATCAATTTATTCCTTTAGCAATTGGCAGACAGAAGTCCATCAAATTGGTGGAGGATGCGATTAAGGGGAATGGGATCATTGGAGTGATTGCACAAAAGGATGGGGCAGTTGATGATCCGAAACCCAAGGAATTACATAATGTGGGTACCATTGCCCGGATACTAAAGGTAATTGATCTGCCGGATGGCAGCAAAAGTGCTTTCATACAGGGAATCACACGTTTCGTAACAAAAACGTACATCCAGACTGATCCCTATTTTATTACAACTCATGAGATCATGGAGGACATTGAACCCAGTGAACCTATTAAGGTTGAAGCATTCGCGACCAATCTTAAAAACCTTTTCCAGCAAGCTTCGGAATTAGCACCTGAGATCACCAACGAACATCAAGCAATGATTGCTAATATCCAGGAAGCGGGCATCGTGGCGGATGTGGTCATTGCATTTTCAAACATTGCGGTGAAAGAAAAACAGGAAATATTAGAGATATTTAAAGTGGAGGAGCGACTTAAGCGGTCAACTTATCTTTTCAATAAATATTTACAAACCCTTGAATTGGGAAAGAAAATCCAGAATGAAGTCCAGGATGAAATCAGCCGTAGTCAAAGGGAAATGTATCTGCGACAACAACTCAAAGCCATTCAGAAGGAATTGGGTGAATATGATGAGACCAGCGATGTCGGAGAAATGAAGAAGAAATTAGATGAGGCTGATTTACCGGAAGAAGTCCAGGAAGTTGCAGATAAAGAGTTGGATAGGTTGAGTCGCATGCATCCTGCTTCTGCCGAATACACAGTTTCAAGAAGTTATTTGGATTGGCTTGTTGAGCTCCCCTGGAATGAGAGTACCGAAGATAATTTGAATATAGAGTCGGGACAGAAGAAACTAAATGAAGATCATTACGGATTGGAGAAAGTAAAAAAGAGAGTCCTGGAATATTTGGCAGTCCGCAAACTGAAAAATGATATGCGTGGCCCCATACTTTGCTTCGTTGGCCCTCCGGGCGTCGGAAAAACTTCGTTAGGACGATCTATTGCAGATGCACTGGGCAGAAATTTTGTCCGGATATCTTTAGGAGGCGTGCGGGATGAAGCGGAAATACGTGGACATAGACGGACCTACATTGGTGCCCTGCCAGGGCGTATTATACAAGGTATCAAGAGATCCGGATCGAACAATCCGGTCTTCATGCTTGATGAAATCGACAAAGTTGGTGCGGATTTTCGGGGTGATCCTTCTGCGGCTCTTCTGGAGGTTTTGGACCCGGAGCAGAATAACAGTTTTAGTGACCACTATCTTGAGGTTCCTTTCGACCTATCCAAAGTGATGTTCATTGCCACCGCGAATATCCCGGATACCATCATTCCGGCATTACAGGACCGCATGGAAATCATTGAAATTCCCAGCTATGTTGAGGAGGAAAAAGTTGAGATCGCTAAAAAATTCCTGGTACCTAAACAGATCAATGAACACGGTTTAAAATCTGAACATATCACATTTTCTGATGATGCATTACATACCATCATTAATTCCTACACCCGTGAAGCAGGTGTGAGAAACCTTGAGAGGCAGATTGCAAGCATTAGCCGGGGAATCGCAAAAGATGTGGCCTCCGGAAAAAAAGGATCAACAACGATCAATAAAGATATTGTCACTAAGATTTTAGGTCCTATAAAATTCTACAGTGAAGTTGCCGAGCGCATTGATGAGCCTGGTATTGTTACGGGACTTGCCTGGACGCCTGTGGGTGGTGACATATTGTTTATTGAAGCGAGTAAAATGCCCGGAAAGGGTAATTTAATTCTTACCGGTAAGTTGGGAGACGTGATGAAGGAGTCTGCCAAGGCCGCCATGAGTTATATCCGGTCCCATTCGAAAGAGTTCAAACTGGATGATAATTTTCAGGAAAAACTGGATATCCATATCCATGTACCTGCCGGAGCAATTCCAAAAGACGGACCATCTGCCGGGGTTACCTTGTTCACCGCACTGCTCTCGCTTCTGACGGAACAAAAGGTACGAAATGATATTGCCATGACTGGAGAAATTACCATGCGTGGAAAGATTTTACCGGTTGGCGGTATCAAAGAGAAAGTTCTGGCAGCTCACCGGGCAGGGATTCGAACTGTGATTCTACCTGAGAAGAGTAAGTCTGAGGTGACCGAAATTCCTGATACAGTAAAGAAAGAGATTAAGTTTATTTATGTAAAAAATATGTATGACGTGGTCAACCATGCTTTTAAGAAGAAAAAAATCTCAACAAAAGGAGATGTTATTACCCCTGAGATCCGGGCATAGATCTTTTTTTGTAA
Source organism: uncultured bacterium (assembly GCA_965370645.1). Lineage (GTDB taxonomy): Bacteria > Calditrichota > Calditrichia > RBG-13-44-9 > RBG-13-44-9 > RQOF01. The sequence continues at coordinate 8,822 of CBDUVK010000049.1, read as the reverse complement.
GTAATTGAAAGACAAACATAATATGGACTTAAAGAAAGATTATTATAAAATACTCGGAGTCAGCGATACTGCAAGTCAGGATGAAATAAAGAAAGCTTATCGAAAGTTAGCCAAAGAGTATCATCCTGATACCAAAGGCGGAGACAAAACTGCTGAAAATCGCTTCAAAGATATTAGTGAAGCTTATACAGTTTTAAAAAATCCCAAGAAGCGCAAGGAATATGACCTGCTGCGTAACAATCCATTTGCCGGCGGTCAACCAGGCGGACATGGATTTGAGAATTTCGGTGGTCCGGGAGGTGGATTTCGCGTGAATTTCGGTAATTCACAAAATGGTAGTGGATTGGATGATCTCCTGGGAAGTTTTTTTGGTTTTGGTGGGAGAAGGGATGGTTCGGGGAACGATTTCAGTGGAAATCCCTTCTCACAAAGCAGACCGAGACAACGGCGAAAAGGTGCAGATTTCCAGGCGAATATAACTATCCCCTTCGATCTCGCTGTAAAGGGTGGTGAAACTGCTGTTCAGACCCCCACCGGGAAAAAAATAAAACTGAAAATTCAACCTGGAATTGAAGATGGTAAAAAGGTAAAGATGACTGGTCAGGGTTCGCCCAGTCATGCAGGAGGAGAACCAGGTAACCTCTACATCACCATTCACATTGCAAAACATCCTAAATTTGAGAGAAAGGGTAACGATCTCTATTCATCCGAAGAAATAAATTTTGCTCAGGCCCTATTTGGTTCCGAGATTGAAGTTACAACGATTCAGAATAAAAAAATAAAATTAAAGATACCCGCAGGTACTGATAGTGGCAAGTTATTCAGATTAAAAAATTTGGGTATTCACAGCTCAAATAAGATCGGTGATCTATATGTTAAAGTATTAATTCAGTCGCCTAAAAATTTAACTCGACAGGATAAAAAATTGTTTGAAGAATGGTCTAAGTCTGCCGGACTCAAGTATTAGTCAATTCGTACTGAAATATGGTATTTATTCCAAATATGTAAACTCTGTTTCTTTATATCTCTTCACATTTAATAGGTTAAGAAGCTATACACCTGGTTTTCATATATAAGTTAAAAATTAGGTATTTTCTATTTCTACTGTAACGTATTCTGCTAGATTGCTTTAAATGGTAGACCATGGGAATTCGACTCAAACACAGCAAACTCAAGATCCGGTACACCGGAATTTCTGGCAACTTTTCCTGAAGGTCGTTCTTAATTAATTCATATTATCCAACCACACACTACATTAATTATATAAAAATATGCACCCCATGAGGACCAGGCAAAAGTTTGTTGCGGATTCCATGCTGTTAGGATTAGCACGGTGGCTTCGGTTTCTTGGATTTCAAACCTGGAATTTTCAAGATATTCAAGACCTGAAAGAATTACTTCGAAAAGATCCGAATATTATTTACCTTACTTGCAGCAAAACTAATATACAACAACTCAATCCCACTAATTATTATCTCATAACTGAGGATATGATTGAGAGACAACTGCATAAAATAGATGATCAATTCGGTATTTTCCAGAGCATCAACCTTTTGTCTCTCTGCACTATTTGCAATAGTGCAGTAGAAGAAGTTGATAAAAAGGAAGCTGGAAAGAAGGTGCCATCTAACGTGAGTACAAACTTTGATAAATTTTGGAAATGCCCTGATTGCCAGCGAATTTACTGGGACGGGGGTCATATCCGGAGACTTAAAAATAAATTAGTAAGAATGAAAATCCCTTTGTCCTAGTATGACTTATCTGTCGAATTGAGCGCCAATGAAATGAATTTATACTAATTATGATAAACAAAATGGATTAAATTTCAATCGTATATCTGATACCAATAGAATAAACTGCAAGGAGAATCAATGATTGATGAAAAATTATTCCAGCAGGTTTCGGAAAAGATTGGTAAACTCCGATCTGACATGATCGATTTCCAAAAATCAATATCAAAAATTCCCGCTTTAAGTCCTACCAGCGGAGGAACTGGCGAATGGGATAAAGTAATGTTTATTAAAGATTACTTGCAAGGACGCAGTATTACAAATATCGAACAGATCGATGCACCGGATTCCGAGGCAAAAAACGGTAAACGTCCTTCTCTTATCGTCCGGTTCCCCGGAAAATCCAGTGAGAAGACAATCTGGATCATGTCTCACACCGATGTCGTTCCCGAGGGCGATCTGAAAAAGTGGGACAGTGATCCCTGGGAGGTTATAGAAAAAGATGGGAAATTGTATGGTCGTGGCACGGAAGATAACCAACAAAGCTTAACCAGCAGTCTTTTTACAGCCATAGCTTTTTCAGAATTGAATATCAAACCGGAATATGATTTGAATCTGATCCTGGTTGCAGATGAGGAAACTGGCTCGGAATACGGCTTGAGTTATTTACTGGAACACCATAAAAACTGGTTCAGGAGAGAGGATATAATCCTGGTACCGGATGCCGGATTGGCCGATGCCACCCAAATTGAAGTGGCAGAAAAAGGGATTGTCTGGATCAAATTTTCAACCAAAGGGAAGCAATGCCATGCCAGCACACCCGAAGCGGGAGTCAATGCTTTTAAGGCAGCATCAAATTTAGTTGTAAAACTTCAAAAGTTATATGACATATTCAATAACCGGGATGAAGTTTTCGAGCCCCCGATCTGCACCTTTGAGCCTACTAAAAAGGATGCAAATGTACCAAACGTCAACACAATCCCCGGAGATGACATTTTTTACCTGGATTGCCGACTGTTGCCATCATATAAAGTTGATCAGTTATTGAAAGAGATAAGAAAAATCTGCGATGAGGTTGAACAGGAACATCAAGTAAAGATTGATTTCGAGACCACTCAGCAAGAGGATGCAGCACCAGCCACTCCGGTCGACTCTCCGGTGGTTCAAAACCTGACCAAGGCAATCAAAGCTGTCTACCAGGTGGATGCTGTTCCCATGGGCATTGGCGGTGGCACAGTGGCCGCGGTCTTCAGGAGAAATGGTTTCTGGGCTGCAGTCTGGTCCAAAATTGATGATACCTGTCATCAACCCAATGAATATTGTGTGATTGACAATATGGTAAACGATGCCATTGTATTCGCACATGTTTGTCTGCAGAAATAAATAACAGATAATATTAAAAAGAATTCAAAGTATGAAAGGCGATCACTGAGATCGCCTTTTTTATAATAATGTGTACTATTCCTGTCCCCTTACAGAAAAAATAGTGCGTAATATACACAGAATGAATATCATCATATAAATATTGCACCATCGCATACTGAAAATCAATGAAGGGAATTTGACATGCGATACTATTACTCTAAATGGCAGGAGGGAAAGTACAAGTGGGAGCAGACAATATCAGTTTACCCAAAAGAAAGTGTTATTAAGCAGTCATTCAGGAACAAATAAGTTAAAATGAATTTTGACATTCTTATGATTTATTGTTATATTGAAATCAACATATGTTAACGTTAACATTATCTCCAGAAAAGTTACCTATCTATTTTTTCTCGGCAGTAAGAATTGCTAAAGTCTTCCCCTCGTTTCGAAAATAAACAATTTATCTGGAAACCAGGAAGGATGATGACATTTTATATCAGAGAATTTGAAAAAATATGGAATGATATCACAAGCATCTCTCTACCACCTCTAAAATTTCAGATTGTATTCCGGATGAATAAACCAGGAATCAAGAGTATATATTTATTTGAATCGGAAAACAATTAAGATTTCTTCGACAACTCCAATAACCTAAGATAGAGGATGAATACTCCATGGAACTTCACTGGATTGATTTAACACTCATTGGCGGCTATTTGATAATGGTAGCAATGATCGGATTTGGGGTTCGCAAAAGAGCGACACAACATTTGGACGGATACTACTTAGCCGGACGAAACGTTCCCTGGTGGATGCTGGGACTATCCGGTTGTTCCAGTTACATTGATATCGGGGGTACCATGGCGCTGGTTGGAGCGATGTTTTATCTGGGCCTTAAATCAATTTGGATGACGCACATCTTTTGGGGTTGGCTTATCATCTGTTTCTATATGGCTTTTCAAGCTAAATATATTAGACGATCCGGAGTCATGACTTTTGCTGAATGGAATGAAGGTCGATTTGGTACAGACCGGGATGCCGAATACGCCCGTATTGCCGCAGCAACCTTTTTACTCATTTTAATGATTTTCAATCTCATGTTTATGGCAGTAGGAACCGGTATATTTGCGGAGGAATTTCTACCTTTCAACCGCTGGCAGTCGGCACTTGTTGTCTTTGGTGTGGTAGGAATTTATGTTACTTTAGGAGGATTTTTTGGAGTAATTTTAACCGACGTGTTTCAGACCATGTTAATTGCATTGGGAGCCATTATTCTTGGCATTATGGCCTTCACCTCCGGTTCTGGTGTGGATTTTCTGGCGGATAAACATCCCGAATGGAGTTCACTGGAACCTCTCTGGCAATTATGGCCTGATTACCTTCAGAATACGCCGGCGGCCTACCAGCATTACTATGCTTTTGGTCCCATTATGTTGGCCGGTTTTGCCTGGTTAATATTTAGAGTGTTGGCAGGACCCAACGTTTGGGATTTTCAATTTTTTCTTACAACTAAAACAGCCCGCGATGCTTCCTTGGCTGCAGGTATGTGGACCATTGGCTATACTTTACGCTGGATCATTGGCTGTGCTTTTCTTATCCTTGGAATTTATTATTTAGGGCCGGAGGCTGGTTTTGATGCTGAGAAAATAATGCCTTTAGTATTAAAGAAACTTCCCATTGGGATGAGGGGTTTATTTATGGCCATTTTGCTGGCTGCTCTCATGTCAACTCTAAGTGCTATGATTAACGTTACGAGTTCGGTCATAACCAATGATTTTCTAAAGAGATATTTTGCCAAAAACCTTAATCAAAAACAATTGGTTCGTTTTGGACAATTAGCTTCTCTGATAGCCATATCCTTGGCATTTTTTTTTAGTTTATTTTTCAAAAATATTGTGTCTGCATGGGAAACCATGATATTTGTAGTCGTCACCATGATACTGGCGCCTGCAACCATGCGCTGGCACTGGTGGCGCTTCAGTGCTAAAGCATTTGTCTGGAGTATGATTCTTTCCAGTCTTGTGATTGTCCTGCAGAAACTATTTCTATCCCAATGGCCGGTGGAATACTGGTTGACATTTGATACCCTCGCTTCATTAATTATTTGTATAGTTTGTGGTTATGTTTTCCAACCTACCAAACTGGATACATTGGTTACATTCTATAGCAAAATTCGGCCTTTTGGTTTTTGGAAGCCTGTCCGACTTGAATCTGAAAGACAAGGTCTGGTCCCGGTGAATGATTCGATGCCGAAATATGATATTTTAAATGGATTCCTCACTGTAATATTTCAGGTATCTCTGGCACTGATTCCTTTCTTTCTCTTTCTCCGTCAATGGTCCAACATGTTCATCTGGATCATTATATTCAGCATCCTTTTTTTCATCCTTTATTTTACCTGGTATAAAAAACTTCCTTCCCTGGAAGAAGGATAGTTACAAAGAGGTCATATATGACACGTCCTCACATTCATTTAATTTGTAATGCCCACCTGGATCCGGTATGGCAGTGGCGGTGGGAAGAAGGTTGTGCTGAAACTATTTCCACTTTTCGTAATTCTGTAAAACTATTACGCGAAAATGAAGATCTGATTTTTAATCACAACGAATCTATTCTTTATCGCTGGATTCTAGAGTATGATCCTGATCTCTTCCGGGAAATCCAGTCATTGGTTCAAAAAAACAGATGGTTCATTAGTGGGGGCTGGTACCTTCAACCGGATGTTAATTTACCTGCCACAGAAGCAATCTACCGCCAGATAATGGAAGGTCGTTATTTTTTTAAAAAATATTTTAATGTACAACCAAAGGTGGCTTATAACTTCGATTCCTTTGGACATAGTGCTGGTTTACCCCAAATTTTATTACAGTGCGGTCATGAGATGTATATTCATATGCGCCCCCAAAAGCAGGATATTGAACTACCGAGTGACCTGTATCGCTGGCGGGGCGTAGATGGAAGTGAAATTGCTGCTTATCGAATTTCAGTCGGCCTCTATCACACGGAATTTGAAAATATCGAACAGCGGCTTAGAGAAGGCGTTGAATTGGCTTTGCATTCAGAACATGATATTCCGATTTTCTGGGGTATTGGAGATCATGGAGGCGGAGCTACCCGGGAAGATCTCCAAAAAATCAGAGATTTTTTCAAAAAGGAAAACCGGGTCACCTATCAGCACAGTACACCCGACCAGTTTTACGATGCCATAAAAGGTGCTGCTGAAAATGCACCGGTATTCAAAGGGGGATTACAGAGGGTTTTCACCGGATGCTATACCTCCCTGTCGCGCCTAAAAAGGGGAGCAATGAAAAGCTTTCATGATCTTTGGCAAAGTGAAATTTTAAGCACCCATAACTGGTGGCAAAACGGTCATCCTTATCCAGGGAAGGAATTGAACAATGCCTGGCGTAATCATTTATTCAATGATTTCCATGATATCCTACCCGGCAGTTGTTCAGAACCCGCCGAGAGAGATGCTTTGGACCTTTATAGTCAAATATCCAACAACCTCCGAAAAATAAAATTGAAAACAGCTGTGTCGACTAATAATGGATCAGAAAACAGTGTTTATCTACCAATCACGATCCAGAATACAAATCCTTTATATACCCGTCTCCCGGTGGAGGTGGAGTGTATGATCTCCCATCGACCCAAATGGGAGGGCAAATGGCACCTGAAATTGTTTAAATCGGATGGTTCTCCAGTACCATGCCAGGAAGAACAGCCCGAAGCGCTCCTCCCCTTTAATGATTGGCGCCGAAAACTCAGTTTTATTGCAGATTTACCTCAAATTGGATCAGCCAATTACTATGCTGAGGCCCATCCGGGCTCTTATAAATCACAACCGGGGATTGCAAAAAAGACATTTAAAATAGATGATAAAATTGGATTAATATCCCAATTGAGTGACAAAAAACTCAAAAATTATTTATGTGGCTACCTGATGAGACCCCTGGTGGTTGAAGATACAGCGGATTCATGGGGTACGGATCAATGGAACTATCGTAAAATTGTAGGGGAATTTACTGTTGATCCTCGGAGTATTTGCATACGTGAAAGTGGTCCAATTAGAACAATTCACGAATCGGTTCACCTGTATCAACAAAGTAAAATAATTATGAATGTAATCTCATATTCCGATTTTCCTTACCTGGAATATCGCCTAAGAATTCATTGGAATGAACAGCTCAAGCGCCTAAAATTATCAATTCCTACTATATTTAATCAGGATACCCCTATCTGCGAGATTCCCGGTGGTATCACCAAATGTCCTAATGATGGTGATGAACATGTTCATGGCCGCTGGATTATATTAAAAGGGAAATCAAAGCAAAGTTTAGTAGGTTTGGCAGTAATACACAACGGTCTTCATGGTTTTGACTGTTTAGAGGGCGAGATAAGGTTATCAGTACTGCGCAGTGCGGCTTATTGTCATGAAAAGGGTATGAAATTAGAGAAATATCCTTCGAGAAAATATATGGATCAGGGAATTCATGAGATCCGCCTACTCATAATTACCGGGGAGTACCAGAATCTGTTACAGCATATTTCGACTATGGCTGACTTACTAAACGCCCCACCTGTAGCATATGCACATCTGCCCTATGGCGTATCGAACAATACCGGAAAGAATTTATTTTATTGGGACAGACCTAATATTCGACTTCTTGCCTGTAAAAAATCAGAGCAGGGTGACGCACTTATTCTGAGGGTACAAGAGGTAAGTGCGAAAAAAACCAATGCAACTCTCTTTTTTATTGTTCCGGATATCAAAATTCAATTAAGCTTTCAACCTCTGCAAATAAAGACTATTCGTATAGAAAAATCCGGAATCTGGAAAGAAGTTGATCCCATATTCGAGAATTAATTGTGCTCGATAAGGAAGTCCTGAAATATCTCATGTTAATTATGGATCAATTTAAGGATATAATTACATGAAAAAAACACCACTCCTCAATGCTCCTTTATCGCAAGCTATTGCCCGGATGGGTCACGGTGACCACCTGGTTCTGGCAGATAGTGGTCTTCCTGTTCCCTATGATAAAAAGCTGATTGACCTGGCTGTCACCCGGCAGCTTCCCCGCTTGCTGGATGTATTCAAAATTATTCTTACTGAATTAGAGGTCGAAAAGATTATCATCACGCATGAAATGGAGAAACGCTCACCTCAATTTTATCAGGAAGCACTAAGTGAATTTCAGAGAGTCTTACCGGATATACCAATAGAGAAAATATCCCATGAGGCGTTTAAAGAAAAAACCACGAAAACACCTAACATGATTTTTGTCAGAAGCGGTGAAGCCACACCATTTGCAAATATGATCCTGATTGCCGGGGTTGTCTTTTAATCGCAAATGGTACGAGCTCCATTGCTTCAACTTTAATAATAAAACTTTCCATATATCTTAAGGGGCAGTTTATGAGGTGGTCAATTCTTTTAATTTGTCCTTTTTTATTTATCAGTTCAATTCTTAGATCTCAGGAAATCATCGAAATTCCGGATACAGGGTGGAGCCTTTGGCCGGATACAGCAGCTTCCTGGGAAGAAGATGAGCTATTTCTTCCGGATGATGTAAACTTATCTGAGCTTCCGGTAAATCCACCGACCGGTGGTTGGCAAGTTTTGAGAGAAAATCCGGGAAAAATAATTACTCTTCCTGCGACCGTGGAACAATATTTCTGGGGAAAATTTGGATATCGTCCTTACCAAGATGAATACTATTTTGA
>CBDUVK010000048.1:0-13501 GCA_965370645.1 uncultured bacterium | reverse complement strand
GGTATCCGCCAGGTTTCTTCATTGCCGGTAATTCCATGCTTGATACTCAGCAGATCGAGCTGCTTTGGGCTCACTTTTATCAGAATATAACTTTTTTTCCGTTCAGGGTAAAATGATTCCCAGCTTTCCCTCCAGCATCTGGCTTTCTCCTCGGGATCGTCCACAATTTGGGCAGTCCCGGAAATTGTGAGGTACCCATCTCCCTGGCAATCCGCGTAATAAAGGGTAACCCGGGGATTGTTGCGAATTTCCTGAACCTTTCTGCTGGTACGCTTGGTGCCAAACCAGACCGTCATATCATCTTCAGGTGGAAAGGGTTCCATGGCTCTTGCTTGGGGATACCCGGTACTATCAATTGTGATGAGAGCACAGTAGCGAGCGCTGGCCATTAATTCACGTGCTACAGCAATAAGCGTATCACGTTCGGCAGTCACCATCTGTTTCTCCTGGGCAAGGAGACTTGCTGGCCCCATCATCATGGAGAGAAATAGGAATATGACGATGTAGGTCTTCAAAAATTTGTCTGTTATTTTCATACTACCCTCCAGTTTCGACTCGTTGATCACTTAAATATCCCAAAACGACAAAGCTCACCGGCGGCAATGGAATGCAGCGCCTTGTTAGCTGTTTCACTCTTATTTAATGTCATTTACAAATAGTCTGTCTCGTAATTTTGTCTTCACATCTACTGGTAAATAGTGCCATCGAATACCAACTGATTCCAGCTTTTTCTCCAGTTCTTTTCCAGTGTTTGGTAGCTCTGCTAACTTCATCATTCACATTTACTATTGTTCATCATCATAAGAATCAATAGCCACCGGTAATACTTCAGTTACAATGTGCCCGGCAGCCGGAAGACCAACCAGAATAGCACTTATAACTTCACCCCTTGATGCACCCACCTTTTTGGCCATTTATACATGAAATGGGCAGATAGCAGACATTCTAGGTAAGGCATCCCAGGGTCCGGTGGAATTCCCTATTCTTCGAACGGTGAATTCCCTGATAGTTGGGCGATTACTCACCTACGCTCCTTGAAGAGATAGTATTTGAGACAATACTCAAGATTCAGAAACAACCCCACGTCACCAAATGCAGCGGTTAAACGCCGAAAATGTAACAAATTATATCATAGCCAGCCAAATCGGATAAGAGTCTTATTAACTTTCAAGGAAAATATTCCTGCCAATACAATCAGGCTCATTGTCAAAAATGGACTAAAAGTATCGTAAACCTGCAATCCTAAAATAATGGCGGTAATGACTAAAAAAAGGCAGAATGTCGCCATCCGCTTACGCCGAATCCGATAAGGTTTCAATTGACCTACAAGATTATCCGGTATTTCAGTTTCGGCATTTAGATCGGAAAGATATGATTCAATTTTGGGTTGTAATTTGAAATGGACATAGGAAAGCATACCCATCAAACTGAATAATAAAATTGTTTTGATCAGAATGATCCAATTCATCCAAAGAGCTTCAATCCCCAATGGACCTAATACCAGTAGTAATATTCCAGTGACCAATACGGTTGATTGAAATATATAACACCGGTATGCCCCGTTTTTAATAATATTCTCCATATAACGATCAGCGTAATAATTAAATGGTATGCCAAGTAATGCCCGTTCATTGACCACAATTAAATTAAACAATGGCACAGACATAAAAACAAAACCCATTACATGAAAAAATATCAATAGATTATAAATATTGTCCATGATAAAATCTCCCCTTATAAAATTATAGATACAATCGACGCCAAACGAGTTGTTACCTAGAAATTTATTCCTGTTAATTTTTGAAGAGCACGAAAGTAAAATTAATTATTTGATTTAAAAAACCAAAGATTGTGAACTACTTTTAATCCAATCGCCGGCAGTTAATAGATCACTAATTACTATTCCCATTATCAAATTTGAATCTGTTGCCCCACGGGCATCACAACATGCTCCTCAGGCATAGACACTGGCACCGCGTTTTAGCAATCCTTTGATCATTCTTTCTATATTATAATAACCAGTTGGAGTATTCTGCCCTTTTAATCCACAAAGAACAGCGTCTCCCATTAAGAAGACTCGCACTTTCTCATCATCCGATTTATTTAATTGAAGTGCCAGGCGTAAACCGTTATATGATCTTTCGCTACCATATGGAGCATCGTTTAAAATAAATGTTAACATATTTATACCCCTCAATATGTTAAAATGGAAAAGCGCTACAGGATGAATATAAGTAAAAAAAAGTGTAATTTTTAGTCATTCTATGTGAGCGTTAGAACAACTACTTCTGCTGAATAGTATCAGATGGGCCCAGCTTATTATCAGTTTGATGATTTCTATTTAAACTTCAATGGAATGAAACCCGATAAGATAATAAACTCAAGGCGCTTAACAGATTGGAGGTAAGCGGATTTTTACGCTTCCTGAAATTTTAAAATAAAAAAAATGAATACTTTAATTTTCCGGCCACATACTCAGGTTAGATACCATCCTCAGCCTTAGATTCATAATAAGGATCCTGCGATTTTAAGAAGATTCACTCTTTGATACCCGCAATGGTGGTTGTGCCAATTGGACGTATAGTTTGACACTTCCTTTTCGCCATCGAATCCAACCTACAATCAAAAGGATACCCAGGATGATTGCAAAAAAACCCAGAAGCCCGGCTTCCGGTCCAAAAGCCCCGCCAGTCCATAATTCAGGACCAGCCTGATCGATGGATATGAATGTCACAGTATCCGCGGGAAAAGTTACACCACTTACCGGAAAGCCGAATACATTTCCCTGGAAGAGGTTCCAGCTTATGTGTATTCCAATGGGAATAGCTAAACTGCCGGTCAATACATACGCACCTCCGAATAAAATTCCCCACAACACGATGTTCAGCGTGCTAACTACACTGGCATTTGGACTGCCGAGGTGAAAAATTCCAAAAAGGAGAGATGAAAATATTAATGCGAATATTATTGCAGCTTTTGGACCAAAAAATTTAAAGTTCAAACCCTCAGCAAGATTGGTCAAATGGTATCCCCGGTAGAATAATTCTTCAGAGAAACCAACACAGAGAAAAAACATGAGAAAGATAAAATATGGCATAATAAAAAATTGCCCCGGATTTACTGTTTGGAAGGTGTCTGAGATGGTAATCCATCCGGCAGCCAACTCTATAACAAAGACACTACCAATTAATATTACTCCGGATACTAGCCCGAAACTAAGGTCTATCCACCAATCTTTCTTAAAGTGAAATCCGAATTCAGCAAATGGACGACGATCTAAAAAACGACCGGCCAACCATACACTAATGAGCACCCGTAAGAGTCTGATAGCAGCTAAAGCTAATATAATCCATAAAGATGTACTAATAGTGATCTCACCTGGAACGCCAATTAGCAGTTTTAGACTTTTCATGATGACATAGAATAGAGTTAATTGCAGAATAATTCTAAAACCTGTCCGAAGGCGGGCTTGCTCTCTGTTCCAGAAAAAGGCTTTTAAAACAGTCATTATAATTTCCTTGCTCTAAAAGTTTATTTTTTTGGCTGGTTATCGGTACAGTTAACCGGGAATAAACCGGGCGGCCCGCAAGTTGCCGGCAAAATCTCAATATATGCTTTAAAATTTGATTTTGTAAAGTTGAAATTTGTTTATTATATTTGAACAATTATTCAAATGAGATTTTTAAATAAAAAACAACAATATCTGTTTCGTAGAAATAGAAGATCAAAAAAAGAAAATAAAATCTAAGAATAGTTGACAACTTTGAAAATTAGCATATATCAGAAAAGATATGAGAAGAAAAAAATTTCAAATTATTACCCTTAGTTTTGTATTACTCCTTCAGGCCATCTTCTTCCAGATTGCGATGCCCAACCTGATTTTATGTTTCGGCGACGATGGTCATATCGCCTTCGAATGGCAAACGGACGATGATGATTGCACTCCGGGAAATCCCGTCATTCGTATGATGTTCAGCAAATCCGGGCAAGAATATCGTGAAACGCCCGAGCTGGATTGTACCGATATCAATCTGCACTTCCATCTTTCATCTGCAGAAAAAAACCAGAGTAAGAGACATTCCCTGACTCAAGCTAAAACTTATGTATCCCCCAAAGTATGGATCAGCCAACACCATAATCCTTTCATCTCTAATAAGCATCAATACCAATCCTCATCAGATCAAATCATGGAAATTGTGCAGAGTACAGTTCTCCTTATTTGATATTCACCATTCCCCTAATCCAAACAAAAGATTAACAACACTGCTAATTTCAGTGTTTAAGTAAAATTATCATTTATAATTAATACATGTAAAATGGAGTATTCTTATGACGAATAAGCAGATTCGTGCGGTTTCGTTGGTACTGGCCATACTAGCTCTTGCCGGTTGCAGTTCATCATACCAAGCAACATTACCGGCTCCAGAAATGCCATTAGTACAGGAACACAGTACAAATGAACAGAAAACAACCAATATGGGATTATCTCTAAGTGATACACTTATTTTAGACGAAGCCATATCCCGGACTCTGGCGAGTAATCCCGAGCTGCAAGTATTGAAATCAGAAATCAAGGCCAGTGAAGCACATACTCTGCAGCAAAGCCTGCTTCCCAATCCGGAACTGGTTATTGAACTGGAGAATTTTACCGGCAGCGGTCCTTTAAGCGGATTCAAGGGCACCGAAACCACAATTGCAATCGGGCAACTTATTGAACTGGGCGGTAAGCGCGCTAAACGCACCAAAATTGCCGCCCGGCAAAGCGATCTTACACTACTACGATACGAAATAAAACGCCTGGAAATTATCACCAAGGTGCGAAGTATCTTTACCCAAGTTCTTGCGGCGCAGATGAAACTGAATCTTGACCACCAACTGCTCGGAATTGCTGAAAGATTTAAAGCTACCATTGATACACTGGTTCATGCAGGCCGTTTCTCGGTTGCCGAAGCTTCCCGTGCGCAGGTCGAGTTATCCAACAGAAAACTTGCCAGGCAGCAGAGTATCCGGGAGTTGAATAATTCGAAACGGTTGCTAGTTTCAACCTGGGGATCGAACACGGTTAATTTTACTCGAGTAGCAGGTGATCTGTTTACCATAAGAGCACTGCCCGAACCGGAATGGTTATTAGGGGCTTTGGAAAACAGTCCCCGAATCATAGAACAAAACGCAGTCATTACATCCCGGAAAGCTGAAACGGAACTGGCCCGAGCACAGGCTATTCCTGATCCGGTGTTTATTGCCGGTTACCGCCGCTTCAACCAAACGGACGACGAGGCCTTCATTGCCGGATTGAGTGTTCCACTTCCCATCTTTGACCGCAATCAGGGTGGTAAGAAGGAAGCACTTTTTCGCGAACTGCAGAGTGAACAGCAAATGCAAAATTTGCGAAATCTGCTCAGCGTAGAACTGAACATTCGCATGGAAAACCTGCAAAATTTTTCAACAGAAATTCAAACCATGCGGAATGTCATCATCCCGGAAGCGCAGAAAGCATATGATATAATCTATAAAAACTACCGGTTGGGCAATTATGCAATAATAGATGTACTGGACGCCCAGCGGCAATTATTCGACGCCGAAGGCCGTTATATCGATAACCTTGCCAGGATTAACCTTGAAATCATCGAACTGGAAGGTATTCTTGGGCAATCACTGAAATCATTTTAAAAAAAGGGCATAAAAAATGAAACCTATTAAATCTGTTACAATATCCATGTTCAGTGCACTTCTGCTGATTTTTATCTTATCAGGTTGTAAATCTGAACAACCTCACAAAGCAATCAAATATGAAAATGATAGTCGCCAAAATATTGTACGGCTCAGCCAGGAAGAATTGGCGGAATTTGGTATCGAACTGGCTAAAGCTGGCCCGGGAAAGCTCAAAATCTATGTAACACTTCCGGGCGAAATTGTGATACCACCTGACAATCTGGCCCATATACATCCCCGATTTCCAGGGATGGTAAAAAAAGTATTCAAACACATCGGTGATACCGTGAAAAAGGGACAGACTTTAGCTATCATAGAAGGCAATGAATCACTGGTCGAATATGAAATAAAATCTTTAATTGACGGTACGATTGTTGAAAAACACTTTTCACTGGGAGAGGTCGTTGAAAATAGCGAACACGGTTTTGTGGTAGCGGATTTAAGTTATGTCTGGGCGATGTTAAAACTATATCAAAAAGATTTGCCATACGTAAAGGTTGGCCAGAAAGTAACTATTTCAGCGGGTCTGGGTATTCCTGATTATCCGGGTAGGATCGACTACATATCCCCCATAATCGATGAAACAACCAGGACTGCAGAGGCCCGGATTGTTTTGAAGAATCCAAAGGGATACTGGAAGCCGGGACTTTTTGTGAACGGGCAAATTATCACATCCAATATCAAGGTTGGTATTATGATTCCTAAAACAGCCCTGGAATACTATGATAATCGAGCTGTTGTTTTTGTCCAAACGGATGAGGGCTTTGTTCTGCGTTCAGTCCGTATCGGCCGTACAAGTGAGATAGCGGTCGAGGTTGTCAGCGGGCTTAATCCCGAAGAGATTTTTGTGTCCAAAGGCGGATTCACCATAAAGGCTGAATTACAAAAAGGTGAGTTTGGTGAAGGACATGAACATTAAATCAATGAACAATGAGCAATGAACAATATCAATAAAGGTTTGGATATGAATTCTATTATAGATTTTTCGTTAAAAAACCGCCTGCTGTTAGTAGTACTGGGTGTGCTGGTGCTGGCCGGTGGTTTTTACAGCTACCGGCAATTGCCGATAGACGCTTTCCCGGATGTGTCGCCTTCACTGGTTCAGATTTTTACGGTGACCGAAGGCCTGGCACCGGAGGAAATCGAGAAATATGTTACCTTCCCGGTAGAAACCGCCATGAATGGTTTGCCAAATCTCGATCACATCCGCTCAGTGTCCAACTTTGGTTTGTCGGTGGTCAATATATATTTTGTAGATGGAACCGATATTTATTTTTCCAGACAGCTTGTAAATGAAAAGCTACAGGAAGCCCGCGAACAAATCCCCGAAGGATTTGGCGATCCGCAAATGGGTCCCATCTCGACCGGAATGGGACTGGTTCTGTTTTATTATTTGGAAGATGAAAGCGGTCAATATTCATTGACCGAACTGCGCACGATACAGGACTGGATCGTTAAGTTCCAGTTGCAAACTGTACCTGGTGTTACCGAAGTATTGGGTATTGGCGGTTGGGTAAAACAGTTCCAAGTGGTCGTGGATCCGAATGCTCTGCTACGCTATGATGTCACCATTAGCGATCTTATCCAAAAAATAAAAGCAAACAACCTGAATGTGGGTGCCCAGTTTATCGAAAAGAACGCAGAAGAATTTATTGTACGCTCCGTCGGTCTGGTGCAATCCATCATGGATTTAGAAAATATTGTTGTCAAAACCGATAACGGTACGCCGGTTTATATAAAGCAGTTAGCCGATGTTAAGGTTGGTGGCGCCATTCGCCGTGGTGTGCAAAGCATGAACGGTATCAAAGAAGTCGTTTCCGGACAGGTAATTAAATTGTATGGCAGCAATTCATCCACAGTTATCGGGCGAGTGGAACAGAAAATGGCCGAAATAAATAAGTCGCTGCCCGAGGGGATAAAAATTGTACCCTATTATCAGCAAAAATCACTGGTTGAGGCAGCAATCAGCACAGTCAGCAACGCGTTACTTCAGGGAATTGTATTAGTGGCCTTGATACTGCTCCTGTTCATGGGATCAGTGCGGCCCAGCCTGGTGGTGGCTCTGTCCATTCCATTTTCAATTCTGTTTGCCATGATCGGTATGCGTTATTTCGGGATTTCCATTAACCTGATGTCCTTTGGTGGGTTGGCTATCGCCATTGGCTTAATGGTAGATGGCACTATCGTGATGGTGGAAAACGTGGATCGTCTGTTGCGCAAGTCCAGCCCGGATGAATCACGGATACATGTGGTAGCCAGGGCATCAAAAGAGGTAGCCCGGCCGATCCTGTTTGCCATATCTATTATCATCGTGGTGTTCCTGCCTTTGTTCACACTGCAGGGTGTGGAGGGCAAAACCTTTAAACCCTTGGCATACACAGTCTCATTGGCCATGCTCGGATCGCTGATCTTTGCTTTATTCCTGGCCCCGGTTGTTTCACAGATGATTATGAGACGACCGAAAAGTAAAGGCGGTTCTGAAAAGAACAGAGAAAACTTTATGCTGCAATTATTACATAAAATTTATGAACCCGTGGTTACCTTTTTGGTTAAGAGACGAATTATAGCGTTTGTGCTGGCGCTTATGCTGTTTGCAATAGGTGCGCTGATCTATCCGCGGCTGGGTTCCGAGTTTACACCAACCCTGCAGGAAGGTACCATTGTTATGCGGCTGACCCTGGCACCGTCGATTTCCCTGAACGAAAGTATCCGCACAACGCAGATCGTTGAGCGCCGGGTGAAAAAGATACCGGAAGTGAAGACCGTTGTAACCCGCATTGGCCGGGGTGAAGTGGGCGCCCACACCGACCCTATCAATAGCGCCGAAATGTACATCTTGTTAAAGGATAAGAGTGAATGGCGAGAGGCGGAAAATCAAACCGATTTGGAAAACCTGATCCGTAATGAAGTGGGCAATATTCCCGGTGTATTGATCAATTTTACTCAGCCTATTCAAATGACAGTTGATGAATTACTGGAAGGTGTCCGTGCCGAGCTGGCCATCAAGCTGTTTGGAGATGACCTGGAGACACTGAAGAAAAAAGCAGCTGAAATCGCCCGGGTAATTCAAGGCGTTCCAGGTGCTGCCGATGTGCAGCCGGATCAGATCAGCGGTACGCCGCAATTACTAATCGGAGTAGACCGCCGGGCTATTGCCCGCTACGGCATTAATGTGGAAGA
This sequence comes from uncultured bacterium, assembly GCA_965370645.1. GTDB lineage: Bacteria > Calditrichota > Calditrichia > RBG-13-44-9 > RBG-13-44-9 > RQOF01. Next base: position 4,609 of record CBDUVK010000048.1, on the reverse strand, counting down.
TGTTCAACAGACTATTCGAGCCTCCGTTGGCGGCGAAACGGCCGGACAAATGTTTGAAGGCGTGCGGCGCTTCGATATTCTGGTACGTTTTGCTGAATCTTATCGCAACACAAAAGAGACAATTAGTCAAATATTAATCGAAGCGCCCAACGGTGTTAGGGTACCATTGAGTCAATTAACCAGAATTGAAGAGATTATTGGTCCCCGGCAGATTACACGTGAAAACAGCCAGCGTTTCATTACCATTCAGTGCAATGTAACAGGCCGAGATATTGGTTCATTTGTCGAAGATGCTCAAAGCGTCATTGAAGAAAGAATTGATCTGCCACCGGGCTATTATGTCACATGGGGCGGGCAATTCCGCTTACAGCAGGAAGCCAATAAACGTTTAGCAGTGGTGGTTCCGATTACGCTTTTGATCATATTCTTGTTACTCTATTCCAGTTTTAATTCCATGAAGAGCACGTTTCTCATTTTATTCAACATACCATTAGCATTAGTCGGTGGAGTGGTCGCTTTATGGCTGACCGGTCAAAATCTTTCGGTACCGTCATCAATAGGTTTTATTGCTTTATTTGGAATTGCCTTGGAAAATGGTATGGTACTGGTGACCTATCTAAATCAATTGCTGCGCGATGGTGTGCCCATGGATGAAGCATCAGTGAAAGGGGCTTTACTGCGTTTGCGTCCCGTGTTGATGACCGCATTGACAACGGCACTGGGCTTAATTCCATTACTATTGGCCAGCGGTGTTGGCAGCGAGGTGCAAAGACCTTTGGCCATTGTAGTTGTTGGTGGATTGGTAACATCTACTATATTAACTTTATTTGTAATTCCGGCAATTTATAAATGGTTTGCCATTAATATAGAAAAGGTACAACCCGCTGCGAAGTAATAAATCAAGCAGTCAAAGCAGGGAATTTTTGAAAAAAATAAGGAAATCTCTTATGATGTTTAGGAAAATAATTCAATTTTCAGTTTCTATTATCATGTTCAGTTCCTGGGGAGAACTCAACGCCCAGAGCTTGCCCACCCAGACATCCAACTTGTTCAGCGGTTCCGGCAATTGCGCCGTTTGCCACCAACCGGGCTTTCCCAATCCCAACGCCTTACTGGATCCCCAGGGTAATGATATTTCACCTGTAACACTGTGGCGCTCCACCATGATGGCTAATGCCGCCAAAGATCCCTTCTGGCAGGCAAAAGTTACTGCGGAAGTGACGGCGCATCCTCAATATCAACAATTCCTCGAAGACAAATGTATCACCTGCCATTCGCCGTTAGGCCGCACCGAGGCACATTTTAATGGACAGCAGTACTATTCCCTCCAGGAGATGCAGAACGATCTGCTGGCATTGGATGGTGTAAGCTGTACTTCCTGCCACCAAATTAAAGATGTAAATTTAGGAACACCGGCCAGCTTTTCCGGCAATTATGTGATTCAAAATGATCGTCTAATTTATGGTCCTTATCAGAATCCGTTTACCCAGTCTATGCAGATGATTGTAAATTATACGCCGGTTTATAGCGAACACATACACGAGTCAGAATTGTGTGCCACCTGCCATACGCTATTCACCCCAACTCTTGACAATAATGGCAATATCGTTGGAGAAATCGCCGAGCAAACTCCTTACCTGGAATGGGCAAACAGCGATTTCCCGGTGCAGAATATACAATGCCAAACCTGTCACCAGCCAGAACTCGATATTCCGGTAGTAATCTCAAATCGACCGGTAGGATTGAGCGGACGGACCCCGTTTGCAAAGCATTATTTTGTCGGCGCTAATGTTTTCATGCTGAATATACTCAAGAATCACGCTTCTGAAATTGGCGTTACTGCCACCTCTGTTCAGTTTGATAGCACTATTGCCAGGACCTTGCGCTTGCTTCAGAAAGAAACAGCAAGCTTGAATGCTTCTTATAATTGGCGAGGAGTGGATAGCTTGGAAATTAAACTCGTGGTGAAGAATAAATCCGGCCATAAGTTCCCTTCAGGTTACCCCAGTCGCCGCGCCTGGCTATATCTAAGGCTTGATGACGGCAACAGTCAGCCAGTTTTTAAATCGGGTCAATGGGATAGCCAGACCGGAGAAATAGCAAGATTAGATATGCCTTATGAGGTCCACTATAATGTCATTAACGATACCGGTCAGGTCCAGGTCTATCAGGCCCTTATGCAGGATGTGGATAGCAATGTCACCTACACCTTATTGCGTGGTGCGAGTTACATAAAAGACAATCGCATTCCGCCGGAAGGCTTTACTTCTCAAGGCCCCTATTATGACTCCACCGCTATTGCCGGATTGGCAGCACAGGACCCAAACTTTAACTTCAGCAACGGCATGGAAGGCAGTGGCACGGACACTGTAACCTATCGTATTGGAAATCTTAACCAGGCTGCGACTTATGATTTAAAAGTCAAGCTGCTCTATCAAGCTCTGGCGCCCCGGCTTGCTGTTGACCTTTTTCAGTACAATACCCCAGAAGTCCAGACATTCCAGAATTACTATCAACAGGCTAATAAATCCCCGGTAACCATAGACTCGTTGCAGCTTACGGTAGGTACAACAGGTGTTGAGCAGTCAGCTCCCAATTTACCGCAGACGCCCATTTTAGTTAGAAGTTACCCAAATCCCTTTAACCCAAGTATAACAATTGAATTGCAAACTCTGCGTTCCGGTAGAGTAACGGTTTCGATTTATAATCTACTGGCTGAGAAAATTCGCACTCTTTCATCGAATATTCTGCCTGCGGGCAAACATCTGTTTAGCTGGAACGCTGTTAACGATCAGGGAAGGAAAGTTGCATCAGGAGAATATATTGTTGAGATCATATTAGAAGATCGAAAATCAGGTCAGCAGTACAAACGACATCAAAAAATTATCTATCTTAAATAATTTTAAAGGAAAGAAGAGAGCTTTGGTGTTTTGACAGAGATTGATCTCAAGGTAACTCTGGATAAAAAGTTAGATGTGGATTTCCATCCCTATCGTATCTTGGGCGCCTCCAATTCCCCGTATGCCTGTCATGCGCTGCGGGCGACTCATTCGGCATTTACATCCGACCAGACCGCATACTCATTGCGGTTGGGATCAGCAAAGTGGAAGCGGCGGCCACCCGGAAATAAAAATATTGGCTTTATAATAGAACCGCCAGCCCCTTCGATTTTCTCCAGGGTCTGTTCTAATTCTCGACTATAGAACACGATAAGAGCACTGCCGTTCTCGCTGGAACAGGCCAATTCGGATTTGTAAAAACCGCCGTCTATACCTTCGTTTGTGAATGCTGTGTATTCCTCTCCGTAGTCTACGAAAGACCAACCGAATACCTCTGTAAAAAACGCCTTAGTGGCTTCAATATCTTTAGCGGGGAACTCAACATAGTTTATTTTCTCATGTTCATTCATTTTCTTATTCCTTATGAATTATGCATACAGCCTGAGGTTAAGCCGTGGTGGCTTTGACAGCATCGGTCTTGAGCAACTTGCAGGTGAAATGTTATGTAATAACAGTTATATTTTTTGTATGTCGATGATTAGTAACTACAGCCAGCCGATCATCATCTGTTACCCCTTCGTCCTCCTCCGCCACTACCGAATTTTCCTTTACCACTGCCATATCCTCCTGTACTACCACCATATCCCCCTTTGCCACCCCCTTGTCCTCCTCCGCTACCACCATATCCCCCTCTACCACCGCGTCTTTCGGTGCGGGGGCGAGCCTCATTGACATTAAGACTTTGCCCTTTTAACTCCTTCCCATTTAAACCTTCAATTGCCGACTGCGCTTCATCTTTAGAAGACATCTCCACGAATCCAAAGCCTCGTGATTCGCCACTGAATTTGTCCTTAATAACAGAGGCGGATGTGACCGATCCGAAGGCTTCAAACGCCTGCCGTAAATCATCTTCGCCGACGTCACCTGACAGGTTACCAACGTAAATATTCATTTTAATCTCCTTCTTATTTTGAATATTTATAATTGAATTTTACCTAACTTATAATAAACTGTTTTTCATTCGCTACCAGTGGCTTTCTCCGTTTTATCTTCCAATATTTCCAAAACAGATCGCTTACCTTGTTTTGCTGCGGCTGCCGTCAGAAGGATTCGGAGAGATCTGGCAGTTTGTCCATGTCGACCAATCACTTTTCCCATGTCCCCTTCGCCAACACGTAATTCGAAGACAACGGTTCGTTCGCCAGCGATTTCGTTAACTTGAACTTCGTCAGGCTTATCGACTAAGTGTTTAATTACAAATTCAATAAACTCTTTCATTGACGATCTCCATTGATTTTCCGCAATTTAATCAAAGTCTGCCAAATTAGAATCATGGCATATTATTATACATCTAACGGTTAACTGAGCCGGGCAATAGTAACCCGACTTCGTTCCATCATTAACTTACGAAACTTGAATGAAGGAGCCAACCTTTAATTAGTAGCCACTACTGCCCTTGCCTCAGCTCCAGTAATCAACTATTTGCTGTTTCAAATTACAAAACTTATGAATCAGTGAAGTAAAAAGTAAATTAACCCAAACCATCATTTGTTACTTAGTCGAGTAGTTCATTCATTGCTGAATTTCACCCTCACAGATCCGGACGTGCG
>CBDUVK010000047.1:0-13542 GCA_965370645.1 uncultured bacterium | reverse complement strand
AACAAAATTTATCCTCTTTTGACAATCTTCGAATTTAGTTGAGGGCACATCTTCCGGGATGTATATTAGTGACCATTATTTGAGATAAAAATTCGGATAAAGAAATTTAAGGAGAAGCAAATGTCGAAATATCGGATAGCCTGGCTTCCGGGAGATGGGGTAGGAAATGATGTGATGGAAGCCGCAAAAATTGCTCTGGACGCGCTTAAATTTGATGCGGAATATGTTCCGGGAGAAATTGGGTGGGAGTTATGGAAAGCCGAGGGTGAAGCTTTACCTGCTCGTACCGTGGAAATGATGAAAACAACTCAATGTGCTCTATTTGGAGCCATCACCTCAAAACCCAAATCTGAAGCAGCGAAAGAACTTGATCCGTCCCTGCAAGGGAAAGGCTATGAGTACTTCAGTCCCATCGTTCGCCTGCGGCAGGAGTTTAACCTTCACACTAATTTACGACCATGTAAAGCATATCCCGGGAATCCCCTGAATTTTAAGGAAGGAATTGACTTAGTCATATTCCGGGAAAATACCGAAGGTATGTATGGTGGTGTGGAATTTCATCCGATCCCTGAAGCGGTGTTTAACGCGTTGGATACCAATCATCCTAAAATGAAGAAATTTCGAAAGTATGGCCTGGAAAATTTAGCGCTTTCTACCCGGATTATGAGCCGGCAAAAATGTGACAATATCGTGCGAAGGGGATTTGAATATGCCCGCAAATTTAATAGGAAATCGGTAACCATCGTTGATAAACCGAATGTGCTCAGAGAAACCGGCGGATTGATGATTCGTACCGCGCGGGAGGTCGCCAAAGACTTTCCGGAAATCCCAATGTACGAAACCAATATTGATGCACAATGCATGTGGCTTCTTAAAAATCCCTTCGACTATGATATTCTGGTTGCCGAAAATATGTTTGGTGATATCCTTTCCGATCTGGCTGCCCAGCTGGTGGGAGGACTCGGTTTTGCCAGCAGTGCCAATTTGGGTGACTCATATGCCGTTTTTGAACCTACACATGGCTCTGCCCCAAAGTATGCCGGTCAATATAAGGTGAATCCCATGGCAATGTTACTGACAACCCGGCTCATGTTGGATTGGCTGGGTGAAACGGCCATGGCTTCCAGATTGGAAAAAGCTATTGCTACCGTCATTAAGGAAGGTAAGGTAAAAACTTATGATATGGCAGGAACCAATACAACCTTGGAAGTTGTGGAGGAAATTGTCAGAATAATCTGATTGGTAATAAAATTTAGATACTAAAAGGGGATTCACTAAGAATCCCCTTTTTTTTAGTTTTTAACCGCCAGTATTTGTTGATATTCCTCTGGTTTCTGTAATATTTCGAGGGCAGCATCAACCGTTTCATCATACTTTAGAAGAGTGACTATCCTTGCAGAGTTACCCCCCAGTTTCTCAGCAAATTCAGCTTCCAGAGATTCCTTAATCCTCTCAATATTTTTATTAAATTGAGTAGTCTTTACCTTTTCAAGTTTTTGCAGTGCGACTTCTACAAGATCGACCATGTCATTACTGTAATTTTCCTGTTCTGCGAGTTCAAGAAAGTTCTCTAATTCCTCTTCTCCCTCAATTTCAAAATCCATCTCTTTTTCAGAAAGGTATAGTTGAAAATCGCTACGAATCTGGTCAGTCACTTGAAATCCGTTTTCCACCTTTATATCAGGATGTTTTGCCAGGTAATCAACCGTAAATTTAAAGAAGTGGCCCTGCACCCACAATGCTACCATATATTGGTTCATTCGATCTTTATCTACTTTTATATCTGGTGATATTCCTCCGCCACCATACACGATTCGGCCATTTCGGGTATGGTATTTCTTGTGATCGTTAAAATCTGAAGTATCACTCATGTTGATGAACACATCTTTATTTTTCTTATAATCGTCCTTCTGGATGCATCTTCCGGACGGGATGTAGTACTTGGCGGTGGTTATTTTTAGAAATGCGTCATTCACTTTATCTACCGGATATACCTGTTGTACCAGACCTTTTCCGAACGTACGCGAGCCGATAACCACACCCCGGTCTAAATCCTGAATTGCACCTGCCACAATTTCAGCCGCGCTGGCACTGCCACCATCCACCAGAACAACCAGTGGAACATCAGGAAGCATGGCACTTTGAGGCGTATCGAATTTGGTCTCACGCTCACGATTGCCCCGGGTTTCAACGATTAATTCACCCTTGGGAAGAAAGACATTAGAGACTTCAACGGCTGAGGCAAGTAATCCGCCCGGATTTCCTCGCAGATCAAGAATAACCCGTTTAATCTCCCCTCTTTTCTCTAATTTTCTGATTGATTCTTTTAATTCGGAGGCGGCCTTATCAGAGAAACTACTGAGTCTTAAAAACGCTGTCCCCGGTTCAACAAATCCGGCATATGAAATATCCTTGATGACAATATTTTCACGGGTCAGGGTAAGTTTAATAGGATTATTAAGCCCGGGCCTTATAATTTCGAGGGTAATTTCTGTCCCGGCCGGGCCCCTTAATTTGCTGGAAGCCTGCTCAAGCGTTAACTTTTCGGTAGCTTCATCACCTATAGTGATGATAATATCACCCGCACGAATGCCGGCTCGTTGTGCCGGAGTGTTATCGATTGGAGAAATAACCGTGATTTCCCCTTCCTGTTTGCTGATCTCCATTCCCAGCCCACCATATCTACCTTTGGTGATTATATCAAGATGTTCACTACCCTTCTTCTCGAAAAATACAGTGTAGGGATCCAATTCCTCTACAATACCATGGATAGCTGACTTACTCAGACCCTCGGGGTCGACTTCATCCACATAATTTTGCGAGATGGTTTCGTATACCTGCTTTAAATAAAACAGACCTTTATCTAATTTCAGATACATCTGCTCATTACCGGCAAAACTATTATTGAGAACGGCCACGGAGATGAGGGTCACTAACAAAAATACAGTGAGTTGTGGCCAGGGACTTTTTCTGAACATTGATGTCTCCTTATGAGAGTGTGATATAGAATATATTTCGTTTTTTAAAAAAAGTTTCTTTACTGCTATTACTGTGTGTGAAAAAGTTGACTGAATTTACTCTAAATTCTAATTAATTACTTTCGACTCGCTCATTTTAAACTTGAATGGGCCAATATTTGGAAAGATGTGACCAGATTTCATCTGCAATATTTTCAGGTTTTTGTTCTCCATTAATTTTAATAAATCTTTCGGGCTCCTCCTCACACATTTCCAGATACCCTGACCGGATCAATTGAAAGAATTCAAAACCGCTGTTTTCCAAACGATCTTTACTCAGGTTTTTTGATTTTTGCCGTTTTTCAGCTTCCTCAGCTGAAATATCGATGAAAAAAGTTTTGAAAGGTCGCAAATTGGAAGTTGCGAAGTGATTGACGGTGTTAACGACCCGGTGATCCAGTCTTCTGCCATATCCCTGGTATGCAGTCGTTGAGTCGTAGTATCGATCTGCAATGACATGGATATTTTTTTCCAACAAGGGCAGAATCTTTTGGTGCACCAGCTGAGCCCTGGCGGCCTCATAGAGCAGAATCTCTGTAATTCGATGCATTTCCTTATGATAGGTGCTTAGCAGTATTTCGCGGACTTTCTCCGAAATGGCGGTTCCCCCGGGTTCACGGACTAAAACGTTTTCGATGCCTTCTTCCTGAAGCCGTTCCTGTAAAACATTGATCTGAGTAGTTTTACCGGAAAAATCGATTCCTTCAAAACTGATAAAGTTTTTGTAAATTTTCATTTAACTTGCTATGCGATAATTATTTATATTCAATTTTCCGAAAAGAAGTTACATAAAACATATTCTGAATTCTTATAAAATATGAAATTATCAATTGTCATCCCGGTTTACAATGAAAAAAAGTATATTCGGGAAATAGTGAAGCAGGTGAGGGAAGTGAATCTGCCGGGGATTGAAAAGGAAATCATCATTGTTGATGATTATTCCACGGATGGGACTCGTGACATTCTGCAAAATGTTCTGATAAAAGAGGTCGCTCAAGTGGTGTATCATGAGGAAAATATGGGTAAAGGTGCTGCACTGCGAACCGGGTTCCAATATGCAAGCGGCGATGTTGTTATTATTCAGGATGCCGACCTGGAATATGATCCTGCCGAATATGGAAAGCTATTGAAACCCATACTGGATGGCAAGGCAGATGCTGTCTATGGATCGCGTTTTGTGGGAAGTGAACCGCATCGGGTCTTATTTTTTTGGCATTACCTGGGGAATAAATTATTAACGCTGTTATCCAACATGTTTACCAATCTGAACTTAACTGATATGGAAACTTGTTATAAGATGTTTAGAAAGGAGGTACTTGACTCCATTCAAATAGAGCAGAATCGTTTCGGATTCGAACCCGAGATAACCGCCAAATTGGCCAGGGGAAATTGGCGTATTTATGAAATAGGTATCTCCTACTCGGGGAGGAATTATGCTGAAGGTAAGAAGATTAACTGGCAGGATGGTGTTCAGGCACTTTGGTGCATTCTGAAGTATAATTTATTTAGTTAATTCATTATTCTTAATATCTCAGGCATAGAGGACTGAAAAAATGTTGCTCGGTACTCGTGACTCGTTCCTGGTTAAAAATTGCATAACCAAAGCAGAAAAGAGTAGCGAGAGACGAGAAACGAGTAACGAGCATCCGGTATCCCGTAACCAGCATCTTATTAATTTACTGTGAGTTTTCGAGTTATTATTGTTAAGGTTGGTCACTACAGTAACAGGCAAGAATCTTTCTATTCTTTCTTTTTACTATCATCCGCCCAATCGAGAATTTTCCATTTTTTCCCCCCCCGGAAACGATAATAATTCAGGGAGAACCGGGCAGACTCATCCACAATTTGAATAGCCCAGAGACCTATGAGACCCACATGTAAAATAACGGATAAAATATAGGCACCGATGGTTTCAAAAAGGATGACACTGATGATCGAAAGCCACATTAACCAGTTTAAATCCGCTCCACCCCGCAAATTTCCGGAAAAAACGATATTGACTGCTTTAGGTATTTGCAAAATGGCCAGTGCGTACATGACCTGACTACCATAAATAATAATCTGTTGATCAGATGTAAATGCACTTAAAATTTGTCTTGTAAAGATGATCAAAATAGCTGCCACAAAAATAGCCGTGATTAACGCAACCCGCCCTGCGACCCGACCCGTTCTTATGGCCAGGAGTTCTTCATCTGCTCCCAGATTCTTCCCCACCAGAGTCATGGAAGCTAGTCCGAAACCCTGGAATGCCATGGAAAATACCGATTGAATTCTAAGTAATACCTGATGAACGGCTAGAGGAATAATTCCCATTCGGGCAGCGAAAAAACTTAAAATTAACTGACCAAATGCCCAAACCAGTTGTTCCACAGTGGTTGGAAATCCAAGCTTGAATAGACGTTTAAATGTTTCAAAATTCGGGGTTGTATATTCTTTAAAAGAAAGAAATAGTACTGATTTACGGCTTCGTAAAAAGTAGGTGGTGAGTAAAATCCCAACGGTGTGGGCTATACCTACCGCCAATGCTGCTCCCTTGGCCTCCAAACGGGGGAATCCCCAATTTCCGAAAACCAGCAGTGGGAGCAGTGCAATATGGATGGAATTAGTGACCAGATTGACCCGCATCGTGATCATGGTATCTCCCGCCATGCGCATGATACCCAGGGCGATAAAATTTACTATAAAGATGGGAGCAAAAAATGAGGCGGTTTTTAACCATTCAACCGCAAACTGACGGGCTACCGGTTCATCTTCTTTGATGATGTGCATCATCTGGGTAGCGCCAAAATACCAGATCATTCCGATAATCACAGACATGACCGTACCAATCATGAGTGCCTGTCCAAGAACATGATTGGCGTTCCAGGAATCATTGGCACCCAGGTACCGCAAAATAATAATGGAGGAGCCCATTACAAAGGTCAGAAGAACGGCGAAGGTCAACAATACCACCTGCAGTGAGATACCAACCCCTGCCAGTGCTGCAGCAGACAAATGTCCGATAAATATTGCTTCAATCAACCAGGTTATAGTCTGAGATGAGAGATCCAGAACCGCGGGAATAGAAGTTTTTAGTACATCTTTTAATGGTGAAGGTTGCTTTGACATCTCGAGTTTGATAAAGCGAAAATTTTAACCTTTTCTTAATTTGTAAATCGGATCGGATTAAAGTGGTCTGGTAACAGATATAATTCGATTGAGATAAAAATCTAATATTCAGATGATTGAAGCTTCAGAAGTAATCTACCGATAATATTCGTAATAATCTGCACCAAGATGGGTAATCTGCTCTTCTCCCATCATATACCGTAAAGTGTTTTTTAACTTCATCTGCTGAATAAAAAGATCATGCTCTGCATACAGCTCTGGCAGATGGAGTGGACTCTTAAAGAAGAATGAAAGCCATTCCTGAATCCCCGAGAATTTTGCCCTTTGTGCCAAATCCATAAAGAGGGCAAGATCCAGAACAATGGGTGCAGCCAGAATACTATCCCTGCATAAGAAATCTACCTTTATCTGCATTTTGTAACCCAACCATCCAAATATATCGATATTATCCCAGCCTTCTTTATTATCACCACGTGGTGGGTAATAATTAATTCGCACTTTATGATAGAAATTCTTGTAAAGGTCAGGATAAACATCCGGTTGCAGGATTTGATCGAGGACCGATAATTTACTTTCTTCTTTGGTCTTAAAAGATTCCGGATCGTCTAAAACTTCTCCGTCCCGGTTTCCTAAAATATTGGTGGAAAACCATCCATTCAAACCGATGAGACGTGCCTTAAAACCTGGAGCCAGAATGGTTTTCATGAGTGTTTGTCCGGTTTTAAAATCTTTACCGGAGAGCGGTGTCTTTGTCTTTTTTGCAAGATTATACAGTGCCGGAAAATCCTGCGATAAATTTGGAGCACCATTAGCATATGGAATACCCAGCTTTATTGCTGCGTATGCATAGATCATACTCGGTGCTATCTCCGGGTCATTGGATTTCAATCCCTTTTCAAAGGCTTCCAGACTCTGGTGAACAGGACCCTCTTTTATAAAAATCTCGGTACTTCCGCACCACACGATCACCAGTCGATCACAACTGTTTTCATCCTTGAATTTTTGCATATCTTCAATGAGCATCTGGGCCAAATCCCATTTGGATTTACCCGATTTAATATAGGTACCGTCAAGTTTTTTTACGTATTTCTTGTCGAAAACTCCCTTCATAGGCTTTACACTTTCCAATTCTGGCCGGATTTTGTCCAGAAGTTCTTTTTCAAGGACTCCGGCAGTCAGGGCTGATTGATATGCATTTTCTTCAAAAATGTCCCACCCACCGAATACCAGATCCTCTATCCCCGTCAGTGGAACAAAATCCTTGATCATTGGAACTCTTTTATCTGTTCTTTTTCCTAAACGAATGGTGCCCATCTGGGACACAGAACCAATCGGTTTTGCTATTCCTTTTAAAATGGCAAAGACACCCGCTATAAAAGTTGTTGATACGGCTCCCATTCCCGGTGTTAATATGCCTAATTTGCCTTTGGCAGGGGTAATATCCAATTTTTGCATCATCTTCTCCTTGTACTTTCAAGAATCTTGTATAATTTTGAAATGTTTACTGATAGGTTGTAACTGCTCAATTGTAATATAAAAAATAATTTCGGAGGGGTCTATCAAGCACCCAGGTCATCATCTTTTGCCATCTGTCGTTTTTCTTCACGTTCCAGGGTCCATACATGGTACATGCGTTGAATGGCTGTAAAGTTTGCAAGAATTGCGATCATCCAGATCGCAATGACTAATAAACTATAATGAATCAGGGAACTGATACCCACAAACACCACGCGCTCCGGTCTCTGCATGATACCTACTTTACATTCATAACCCAAACTTTCTGCCCTGGCCCGGACATAACTGACCATCATCGATCCGCCCATGGCCAGGAAAACCATAATACTGGTGATGGAGTAATCTTTCTGTACAAAATAGATAGCTGTTCCCAGGAACATAAAGACCTCTGCATAACGGTCGAGGCTGGAATCAAACAGAGCACCGAATTTCGAGGACAAGCCGGTTTTACGGGCAACCTTTCCGTCGATGATGTCACATATACCTCCCAGAATAATAAACAGACCTCCGATTCTAATGTCGTGTTTAGCATAAAAAATGGCCCCAATAATTGAAGCGATTAATCCTAAGATGGTAAAGTGATTGGGGTGTACATGTAAACGAACTATAATATCCACAAAGGGATCAAGAATATTAACAAACCAGTTCCTGATGGAGGGTGGAAGCATAGTAAACGGTTTTTTTTTCATACCTTATTACCTGTCTTAGTATCCAAATTGGGATGAAATTGAGTTCCGGCAACTAAAATTACAATTTCACCTTTGACGCGGCGATGAGCCAGCTCCTGCGAGATATCAGACACATAACCCCGTATAAATTCTTCGAATTTTTTTGTGAGTTCACGGGCGAGAACAATATAACGATTTCCGAATATTTTTCCAATATCTTCTATAGTTTTTTGAATCCTGTAAGGTGATTCATAAAGAATAAGCGTACCAGGTTCCCGGGCAAGTTCCTCCATTAACTTTTTTCGACCTTTTTTCCTGGGCAAAAATCCTTCAAACACAAAACGGGATGTTGGTAAACCGGATGCAACAAGCGCACTTAAGACTGCTGATGCCCCGGGAACCGGAACAATATAAATATCCTGATTAATGGCAGCAACAACCAATTTATGACCCGGATCCGATATCAGGGGTGTTCCCGCTTCGGAAATTAGGGTGACATTTTTTCCACTTTTTAATTCCCTTATTACAAGGGGGATGCGCTTATTTTCGTTGTATGAATAGTAGCTGTAGATTTTTTTTGAAATTTTGAAATGTTTTAATAAACGTGAGGCACTCCGGGTATCTTCGGCAAGCAATATATCGGTATTCTGAAGAATATTGACAGCCCGAAATGTCATATCCTCCAGATTTCCAATGGGCGTACTTACAAGATAAAGATTGCCGTTGCCCTGGTCGGGGGATGTAATAATATTTCCCTTTCCCTTATAATGAAACTTGAATTAAGAAAAAAGATAATTGAAATCTATCCACATGTCAATTCATAAAGTCTGCCAAAGTTCAGGCTGACTCAGCTGTGTGATTAAGGAATATCCCGCCTTATAAATTGTCGAATGCCCACCACAAAACCAATGACAATTAGAATTACCAGTACCAGCAGATTTATGCCAAAGCTGACCTTGTCGAACATGAGTTTCTGTGGTTGATAGTAATTGAAAATATTAAATGTCTGCAATGGAGCCAGGGGTTGCCATATTCCTCCCAGAAAAAAGGTAAAATAGAACAGGAGGGTAATCGCAGCGCTTTGTAGGCCTGATTTACTTGCTTCCTTTCCCATACTGGAGAGAAGCAAGGAATAAGTCATGATAAGGATGTAGAGGAACCACAGGTTAACCACAATTTTTATCAGTTGAAGAACAATTTCCGCACTGAATTTTCCTTTTAAGCTAAGTGCCAATATGGATCCCAGAATACCGCTCAGCAGGACTAATAACATCATGAAAGAGATCGAAATCCATAATGTAATGATCAGGGTTTTTCTTCGGATTGGGTAGGCAAGCTGCAATTCGAGAATACCGCTTTCTGATTCTCCTGCAATCTGACGACTGCTGGTTGTGATGGCCAGTAAACCCAGCACAAAAAGAACCAGTGGATGATTAAATCCAAAGGCAGCTGCTCCTTTGATTGAGAGATAGGTGAAGAATTGCTCACTAAAAAGTACCCTTAATTGTTGGGGTAATTGATTCAGTAATGCCTCGATAATTGGCATGTAATCAAAGGATGCAAATATCCATATAATTAAAAATTGGATAAATCCTACAAATAAGGCACTGAAAATAATTAAGCCCCGGTATAATCTCCAGGTGAGGAAAAGGTATGTTCTATTGAGCATTATCTTTATCCTTATAATATAGGAGAAATACTTCTTCCAGGGTCGGTTCCGGAAATGTGACCTCTGAAAGGGGCAGTGTTGCGAGTTTCTTAAATAAGGGGTTCAGATCCCCGCGGATTAAAAATTCATAATGCAATCCTTCCTGTTTAAGTAGCTGTGCTTCAGGCATTTTTAACTCTTCATCGATGGGATGCTGGAGTTCTAACTCCAGGCGTCTGAAGCGCTTCTTCTTTAAAGTCTCGAGATGTTCTAAGGCTACCAATTCGCCCCGCCGTATGATAGCGATTCTGTCACACACCTTTTCAACCTCCGGCAGGTTATGGGATGAGAAAAAGATGGTTTTTCCCGCTGCCTGGTATTCCGCCAGAAACTGGTAAAATTCTTCCCTCACTAAAGGATCTAACCCTGTTGTCGGTTCGTCCAGTATAACCAGATCAGGGTCATGGAAAAAGGTCTGTAAAATACCCAGTTTTTGCCGGGTTCCGTGCGAAAGATGTTTTATTTTTTGAGATAAAGAATGTTGGAAACCAAATCTGTCGATTAAATTTGGAAGGTGAGATGTTTGAGAGTTCCTCAGATGTGCTGCATATGTCAGAAATTCGTTGGCGGTCATATTGCCATATGCGAAAAAGTCTCCCGGTAAATATCCACACTTTTGTCGGATGCTGAATGAGGAGGATTTGACATCCTGATCAAATATAAAAATCTGACCTGTAGTCGGGTGGAGTAGATTGAGCAGTAGCCGGATGGTTGTGGTTTTTCCCGCGCCATTAGGACCCAGGAAACCAAATATTTCACCTTTCTCTACCGTAAAACTCACATCTTTCAGTCCAAAGATCTGACCATAACGTTTGGTCAAATTTTCGACACGAATTATTGAAATAGATTATTCTCCTTTAGCTTTTAGCTGAATTGTATATCCAGATATCGCCAAATATAATGGAAGCTCTAACAAAAACGGTCGGATTCTTTTTCCCGGAATGAGGGGTAGTGAATGAGACCTTTTTGAGAAGTCCGCTTTGATACTCATCTAAAATACGTGAACTTCCACCAATAAAATCGGCCTTTACCTCCAGGTGGATATCGTTTGGGAGGCAGATGTTAATGTCACCAAATACACCTGTGACTTGGATTACGGATTGATCTTGAAGCGAAGCCTGAGAAAAGTCCAGATCAAAATCTCCAAAGACATTACTGGCTCTAAATCTTTCAATGGTTTTTTTGTGGAATTTGAGTCGTACGTCTCCAAAGACATTTTCTACAATTTTCTCAGTACTTTGAGAACCGTTCGAGTTTTCCTTCCCCTCAGATGTGATTCTTCCCGCTTCCTCCTCTTGAACTCCGAATAATTGAACTTCCCTGTCAACTGAAGCTCTCTGACCCCATAAAATCCTTAATCCAATTAAGATTAAAACAACCGGCCAGTACCGAGCCATCACATTACCAAAGTCCAGGTAACCAAAATTATCGAGTAAAAAGATAAAGCCGAATAAAATGAGTAAGAGTGGCCATAAAGAGGATGGTGATGGGCCTTTTCGTGTCATTTCATTTTTCCCTGGTATTTAAAGTTTGTATAATATGTTCCTTAAGAAGCTTTTTCATGACAGGATGAACAGGATCAATAAAAAAGACAAAGGATGTAGGATCACGCCAGCGGGCGGATCAGCCTCCCGGCTGATTTTGGATCTAGGATCCAGTGACTAGCAACGAGTACCCAGTCCCCAGCATCCCTGGCAAGCCGGAATTGAGTGATAAATATTTAACCTGTTTTTAAAATAATTTATCCTGTCAATCTTGTCAAAAGAAGTTTTGACATACCGACTAGTGTATCAAATGATACTATTTTAACTTATAAATTTTTTCTGTAACAAATATTAGCCAAATATTATATGAATGCAATAGGATAATGCAGAGGTACCTGTGAAAATAAAAAAAGCCGGTCTTTTGGGACCGGCTTGATTTGTTTGAAAACCGAGCTGAGCCTAGAAGTTAAATCTTAAACTCAGAAAGACCCGGTTTTCGGTGATTTGTTCGTGGGTTCCTCCCGGGGTATAAATGTCTTCACTTTGCCTCTGTCGCAGTCCGTGTGTATAGGTGACGTCCAACATGGTATTATGACCGATGCGCAGGCCTACCCCACCGCTATAGACTTTTTTGTCCATATCAGGAGTGGCATCTTCCAGGGGTGAAGGATAGAATGCATACCCGCCGCGTAAATACAGATTACTGTTCGGTATGGATATTTCTCCTCCCAGGTGATAATTCAAGGTGGGCCGATATTTCTTTTGGATGATGAAGTTTTCATCCAGCAAATCCTGATAATCTGAATCGAGGGCCCACTGATCCGGTTTCTGAAATCGCACCTGTCGCCAATCCTGGTAGGTACTGCTGGCATTAAGATGAAGGTTTGGCAGGGTGAGTCCGATACCCGCATCGAACCGATAGGGTGTTTTAACTTTATATTGCCAGGTTCCGGGTTCATATTCATAAGGATCGGTATATCCATCGTCAAAGACCAGGATGTCGGAAGAAGAATAATCCTCGGTTACTGTAAATGTGGTGGGTAGCTCCACCGCCAGTCCCAAGCGGGTCATATTATTTAGTTTGAACATACCACCAAATTTCATATTGAATGCCTTATATTGGGAAAGCAGATGATTATTCAGGGTATAGCTTTCAAAGTCTCCCGGATAAACATTATACAAGTCATCTGTGTCCTCCTGAAAGAATTGCTGGGTATATTCTTCCTTTCCGCGCCAAAAATTGACTGTGGCTCCAATATCCACACTGGGGGAGATGGCGATTGCGCCCCCGAACGACCACTGATGTAATCCTCCTTCCACTCGGATCTCTTCAGTCTGGTAAACATTCCGGTCAAATGCATACCAGTCATAGATCCCATTATCATCAGGTAATTCAAATTCCAGCCCGTTACTATTCTCATTAAATCCGTTAAAAAAAAGATAATCATCAAAATCGCGAATGAAATTATAACCAAAGGCCAGCACAAAACTGCCCCGGGATGTTGGAAGGGGAATGGCCATTCCAAAATTACGAAAACGGGTCAAGCTGTTTTCCATATCACTCAGATTATCAGAAAATGTGGCGCTGTTTGCGAACCGGAGGTGAGAGAATTCACCTGAGATTTGATTGAAGTGTACCGAAGCCAGTCCGGCAGGATTCCAGTAGATTGCAGAATAATCATTGGCTGATGCAACACCGTTTCCGCCCATGGCCAGTGTTCGTGCCCCGAAACCAATTTCATTATGGCGAATGCGAATAGCATCGAAAGACGTCTGAGTTTGAGCGGAGCAAATGAAAACTGTTGTTAGTATGATGAATATTCTTAAATGTGTCATTTTCATTCCTCCTCTAAGTATGATTAAATCAAAACTTGACTCATCTCAACTTATCGCCGTTTCCGGCTTGATGAACGATTACGACTTTTGTTTTCATTCTGCTTTGTACTTTCCTTCTTACTGTTCCTGGATGAGCTCTGGGAACTCCGGCTGATGCGGGATTTTGCAGGTTTAGAGGCATTCGAAGATTTTGTTATCTGTCTGGA
>CBDUVK010000046.1:0-13600 GCA_965370645.1 uncultured bacterium | reverse complement strand
GCGGTAATGAACGCAGTGGTTTCATGAATCTCAAATGACTTGGCAGCGAATTTAGGAATAGTTACCCGATTCTCTTCAACTAGACCGGAGCCAATGGCTAATAATGCGGCTATCCCGGCACCCAGCAGGTTGACCCATGCTGCATAATGGAATTTATCTCTCGAGGTCAATAGGCCTAAAATATCCAATATGATACTGAAGGTAAACAAAGCGATAACAAAGTGAACAATGGCGGGGTGTAGAGGATGAATCATAAAAATGCCTGAATAAAATGTGAAGCTTTATCCAGACTGCTTAAAAAACGTGGATAAAACCCGGGTTTATAATAAAAAATGCAATTAGTTACACTTTTTCTTCATAGAACTGACACAATATATGTGATTTTGCCGGTGAAGACAAGATCGGGGTACATCTATTTCTGGTGAAAAAATGACCGGAAAGAAACTTGATCATATCCGTAAATATGTCTATTTTGAAAAATATAATTTGTGATGAGGATTAAATTATGTCTGATATGAATGCATTGGTTCTGCATGAGATTAAGAATATGGAGAGCTTAAAAGTCTCAAAAATTCCCGTTCCAGTTCCTAAAACAGGAGAGGTTCTGATAAAGTTAAAAGCTGCTGCACTCAATCACCGGGATGTCTGGATTATACAGGGTATGTATGCAAAAATTAAGTTACCGGTGACATTAGGTTCTGATGGAACTGGAATTGTGGAGCAGCTGGGTGCGGGGGTTGATCAAAACTGGATCGATAAGGAAGTCATGATTAATCCCGCTTTGGACTGGGGGGATCGTTCCGCTGCCCAGAAAATGGAATTTCGTATCCTGGGTATGCCGGATAATGGGACCCAGGCAGATTATGTGGTTATTCCCGTGGAAAATCTCACGGAAAAGCCCAAACATCTTTCTTTTGATGAGGCGGCAGCTCTACCGTTAGCAGGATTGACCGGATACCGGGCCCTGTTCACCCAGGGAAAACTTAAGGAATCACAAACCGTTCTATTAACTGGAATCGGAGGAGGAGTTGCAACCATCATGTTGCAGTTTGCACATGCGGCCGGGGCGAACATTTTTGTCACTTCGGGGAGCGAAGAGAAAATAAAAAAGGCCTATCAGTATGGGGTCCTGGGGGGTGCTAATTACAATAATACGGATTGGTCCGAGCAACTTCGGGGATTATTGGAGGGCAGGGAAATTGATTTAATTGTAGACAGTGCCGGAGGTTCCGGATTTCCTGCATTGATAGATTTAGCTCGGCCGGGAGGAAAGATTGTTATCCTGGGTGCTACTGCCGGCAACCCTCCTAAAATAGATCTGCGCCGCATTTTCTGGAAACAATTAACCATTCAGGGGACAACCATGGGGCATTCGGAAAATTTCATGGAGATGGTGAATTTCGTTGAGTCACATCAGTTGAGGCCCATCTTGTCCGGTGTATACTCTTTCTTCGACTTTAAAAAGGCCTACCAGTGCATGATAGGGGGAAAGCAGTTTGGTAAAATTGTTTTAAAAATTGGAGAATAGAGTTTTTGTTGGGTCTGGAAAAATGGGAAACGCAGGAAGTTAAATCAATCTTTGATGTTAAGGGTTTTTAGCAGGTTTTCTTTCACATTTTCGGGTACCGGCATGGCAGGATGGGTTTTCTGGAAAACATTGATCGTCATTTTAACGGTATCCAGGTAGAATTGACAATCGGGACATTCCTTAACATGCTGAATTAATTCCTGGCACATGGGATTTTCCAGGTCCTCTCCCAGATAATTACACAATTCGTTCAGTACTTTTTTATCATGTTTCTTCATCAGGACTGAATTCCTCTGGTAAATTCATCCATATAATGGGCCAGCTCCTCCCGCAGGTAAACTCTGGCTCTCTTCAATCGTATTTTTACATTCGATTCAGTGATACCCAAAATATGACTGGTCTCTTTTATCGACATATTTTCCAGATCTCTTATGACAAAAACACTGCGATATATTTCCGGAAGCTGGTCAATTGCATTATCCAGATGCTTGCGAAATTCATTGTTTAACATATCTTGAAGCGGAAGATCCTGCCATTCGTGAATTTGCATTTTTTCCGGATCATCAAACTGATCCTCCATGTCCTGATCAGTGTAAATCGTCCGCTTTCCTTTACGCAACTTCATTAGAGCAAAATTAGTCGCAATCCGGTACAGCCAGGTAAAGAAGTTAGATCTTCCATCGAAGGAATCAATTTTTTCGTAAACCGCTATAAAGGTTTCCTGAAGCATGTCAGCAGCATCATCAGGATTTTTCAGAATACGTAAACCGAGGTTGTAGATACGCTCACTATACAGCTCAACCAATTCTGTAAAAGCTGCCTGGTCACCTTTCTTAGCTTGATTTACCAGATATCCGACTTGACCCGTTTCCATTCGATATACTAGAAGTTAGATTAACCTGAATTTTTAAAAGTTACAAACTTCAAAAATTAACCATCTTTGCCAATGGGATTTGGAATATAGTTCATGTTTGCAGAAAAAAAAATGGGAATTCAAAATGAAACACTAACAATTTTGATTCCCCTCAGCTAAAAATTCATAAACTGAAATAATGACATTTATCACCAATATATTGCATAATGTTATTTTTTTTAGTTGCATTATGCAGAAAATGGATTATATTTGCAGTTTAATTTATTAATTAGTGTCATATTGTTACTATTTTACATTCGCCAACTTAAATCTAAAGGAGCTAAGCTTGACCAAAACCGAAATTCTCAAGATATGTAAAGAACAACAAGTTCAATTTCTGCGACTTCAGTTTACTGACATTTTCGGGGTAAACAAAAATGTGGAAGTTCCCGCCTCCCAGTTTGAAAAAGCACTGGATGGTGAAATCCTCTTCGATGGCTCTTCGATTGAAGGTTTTGCGAGGATTGAAGAATCAGACATGCTTCTGAATCCGGATTATGAAAGTTTTCGGGTTTTTCCCTGGTCAAATAACGAGGGTAAAATTGGCCGCATAATCTGCGATATTAACAATCCCGATGGTTCACCTTTTGAAGGGTGTCCGCGTCAGACATTGAAGAGGGTGTGTACAAAAGCTGAAAAAATGGGATATGTTATGCAGGCCGGGCCCGAGGCGGAGTTTTTCCTGTTTCTGCATGATGAACATGGAAATCCAACCCGTGAAACCCACGATTCTGCTGGATATTTTGATTTGGCCCCACTGGATTTGGGAGAAGATGCCCGGCGTGAAATTGTAAATGTGCTCAATTCACTGGGATTTGAAGTGGAAGCCGCCCACCACGAAGTAGCTGCCGGTCAGCATGAGATTGATTTTCGGCATGCGCCTGCGGTAGAAACTGCGGATAATGTGTCCACTTTCAAATTTGTGGTCCGTAAAATAGCCCAGAAGTATAAATTACACGCCACTTTTATGCCAAAACCTGTTTTTGGAATTAATGGTTCCGGTATGCATGTACATCAATCTCTGGTTGCTGGTGACAAAAATGTATTTTATAATGCAAAGAGTAGTGATGGACTTTCGGATGAGGCCAAACAGTATATCGCTGGTATCTTAAAGCACGCCAAATCGTTTGTCGCTATCACAAATCCTTTGATTAATTCATTTAAACGATTAGTTCCTGGTTACGAAGCGCCGGTGAACGTCGCCTGGTCAGATCGCAATCGAAGTCCTCTGATCCGGGTCCCGGCAAAACGGGGTAACAGTACCCGTATAGAAGTCCGGATACCAGATCCCTCTACGAATCCCTATTTGGCATTTGCAGTGATGTTGGCCGCCGGACTTGATGGTATTGAGAATAAAATGACGCCCCCACCAGCAGTCAATAAAAATATTTTCACAATGAGTCAGCGTGAAAAGAGAAGGTTGAAAATTGAAGAACTTCCGGCTGATTTGAATGAAGCGATAAAAAATTTGGAGAAAAGCAAATTAATGCAGGAAACATTGGGAAATCACATCTTTGACCACTTTATTCAGGCAAAAAAGATGGAATGGTCCATGTATATTTCCCAGGTTCATCAGTGGGAATTAGATCGTTATCTGTCTTACTATTAAACCCCAGAATTCCTATTTACCGGAAGGTCCCTGACATGGGATCTTCCGCTATATGTGTCATTTATTAGTATGAATCTCACCCACTTTTTGCAGTGCAAATCGAAACAGCACCGGTCCAATAATCTGATTTATTGTTATTGCGGAAATGATAATGGTGGAAATGCCCACCCCAATAGGCCCGGGAATGGTCCTTAAAGTAAGTGATGCAAGACCCAATGTTAATCCTGCCTGACCGATAAAACCCATCCATCCATACTTTTGAATATTCTGATCTGAGCCAGTCATTTTACTCGCCCAGAGAGTTCCCTGGTAGGTTCCAAACAACCTTAAACCCACGATGAGCAGAGCCAGTGTCCAGTTTTGAAGAAATATTTGAATATTGAGTGAAGCCCCGGTTATGGCGAAGAAAGTGACAAATATGGGAAGTGAAACCTCTTCAATTGCCTGAATAAGCGGAGGACCGGAGCGACTGAAGTTTTGTACAAAGAAACCTGCCACCATGAACAGTAAAATAATTTCCAGATGAATTATTTGGGAAAGTTCAATTACAAAAATGATGAAGCCCAGTAAAAAAAGTACCTTTTGCTCCCCAACATATTTGAGATATGCTAAAATAATGGCGCCGGCAGCAACACCGAGAATAATGGATACACCGATTTCCAGTAAGACCATCAGGAAATGACTGAATTCAATCTGGTTAAGCTGCAGAATAAGTGGCTCAGCAAAAGATATCACCACGGAGAATACTAAAACCACCACCACATCTTTGAAAACGGTGACGCCCAAAACAAAATCAGTAAATGGTCCTTTGGCATGGGTTTCGGTAATAACTGCAATGGTGGTCGCCGGTGAGGTTGCAATAGATAAGGTTCCAAGTAATAGTCCTGCCCCGATAATTACTGCCAGCTGTTCACTCTGCAAAAATGTGATGGAATAGGAATAAAAAATGGTAAAGATGAGAAGCAAGGTCATGACTGCCAAAATCTGCCCGGCGATGCTGCTCATAATGGTTCTTAAATATTTTTTTATATTTCTATAGCGGAATTCGCCACCAGCTGTTAGAGCAATCAAGCACAAGGCGATATTATCGATTAATTGTAAATTTTTTACTACTTCTACCGAGAGAAGATTTAAAAAATATGGACCTGTCAGAATACCTGCAATAAGATAACCGGTGATCTTGGGAAGGGTAAGCCTTTCTATCATTTTACCTGCCAGATACGCCACGATCAGAGTAAATCCAAGTGCCATCATGCTCTCAGCCATGATATGGTTGTCACCGCTGAAATCAATCCGCGTAAGAAAAAACATGAGCAGAAGCAGCAAGATGCTGGAGGTCACGATTCGATTCACGCCAGTTCTCCTTGCTTCTTTAACATGTTTCGAATACTGATAGCGGTGTATTCGTCAAAGAAAAGAATGGCCAGGATGGTCGCGCTCATTAAAAAATCGCCCATTAAGCCGCCATAGAATAATTGAAAATTAAAGGCAAGTGCCAGAGAGATTCCGCCAAAGGATAGCAAGGCTTTGCCGACATCTTTGGGTATGGGGAAAGAACAGTCTATGCGGCTGGCGCTGATCCATCCTCCCAGATATTTACCTGCGAACCTGACCAGGATAAAGGCCACGATAAGAACAATCTCTTCCCAAAAACGGTAGTTCCAGGAAGCACCGGCAAAAACCAAGAGGAAAATATAGGTGGGTTTTTCCGCAATATGCAGAACACGCATGACCTTATCCGATTCCCGGTGAAACTGAGCGATTGTTAATCCGACAATCATATTCATGAAGATGGGGGAAAGCTTGAGATAAAATCCAATACCGCTTGTGAAAATGACTAATCCGAGTACAATCAGAAAGGATTCATCCTGCCAGAACCGGATCCGTAAAAGATACCTGAAAATCAGGCCAATGCTGACACTAATCACGATGGACAGCAGTATCCATTGCCATCCGGCGTGGATCCAGCGGAGCGCTGGTTGATGATAAATAGCCATGGCAACACCGGCGATAATAATACCCCAGAAATTGTCCAGACTCGATACAAATTGGAGTAAATGCGCCAGTCTGCCTTTAACCTTGTTCTCGATGATTATTCGGCCGATGGAAAGCGGAGCTGTCATTGAACCCAAAGCTGCCAATATGAGTAGAGCCTCTACATTATGACCCACCAGAGGGTGTTGTAATAGGGAAAGAAATACTCCCATAGAAAAAAAGATAACCAGGAACGTGATGATACTCTGTGCCGATGTGAATAGTAAATAATTCCTGGGGAAGCGACGTATATTCCGCCATCGTAGTTGCAGACCAAATAACAGGCCAACCCAGCCAATGGCCATGCTGATCAGGGGTTTTAGATTAATGATGACTTCAGAATTTAGAAAATTGAAAAACCGGGGACCTAGGATTAGACCCATTAAAATGTAGGGAACACCGCTAACAATTAGACCGGAGAAAAGAGGAGTCTTTAATAGAGTGCTGCGACTAAAAAAGCGGACTCCGATAAAGGTGGTCGCTAAAATTAATAATAATCCCAAAAATGGTGTCATGAAAGTTGACTTATTGTTTTTAGTTTCATCACATTAGTGGATACCGATCTTTATGACGAAAAGTATTATATTTCACCCCTAGCGGGGTTCGAATTCATTTTTGAGAATTATTTCTATAAATATTTGATCCCTAACGGGATCAATTGCAAAATACTGATAAATCATATTTAAATTTACCAGCTATAGGTTTCCCTAAGGTCAACGATGGAATATGGCACAGGTTTTAATATCCCGTTAGGGATGATATCTTTATAGCAGAAAAGATCCACAATATCAATTAAACCCCGTAGGCAGGGGTGAAATATATAGTTCTCCCATCCCCTAAAGTATTCATTATTGTAAAGAATCTATTTTTAATGCATAAGATGATAAGATTCAAATTTTAAGTCAAGTAAATTCAATCAAACGGACTATTCGATTTTAAAAATGATATTAATCGCATTTCTTGCGAAACCCGGACTGTATATCTATATTTCAAGAGAACAAATTCAGGATCAATATGCCCGGCCGACTTGAATTGCATTATAGTCCCGATCTTTCCCATCTCGTTGAGAATTTTCTGAAAAAAAATAAGAAAATTCTAAATTCTGAGGGAAAATTATTGTATCTCACTCCTGATTTCTGGCGTGTACCCACCTTGAAACGAAACTGGTTCTTAAAATCAACAGATCGCCATGCTTTAGATTTACCTTTCAAAAGTATGCCCTCATTTATTACCTCATTGTTTGAGAGAATGAACATTCCCCTGCAGCGAGCTTCATATTTTGATCAGGGTCTCATATTGCGGGAGATCATTCTCCAGCAAAAAATAGACTTACAGTATTTTTATTCAGCTGAGCACCCTCCTGGTTATACCGTGATTCGTGAACTGGTTAATTTTTTTAGCTCTATTCGGCTGGATGAAGCCGAGAATAAAATTCTGAAAGCCATTAAAAACCGCTTGGCATTAAGTACCAGTGATAAGCTTCAGCACGACCTTATTTTGATTTTTTCAAAGTATCTTGATTTCCTGAAGGGAAGATATCTGGATGAAGCAGCACTTATCAAATATCTCATTCATCACCTGAACAGAGATTTTTTAGATAAATACTTTCCCAACCTTAAAACGATTGTCTTTGAAGATATCAGCTACTTTAAAAAGCTGCATTTACAGTTATTTGAAAGTTTTAAAGACTTGGATATCGATCTGTATTATCTGATGCCCTATGGCAGAAATCGGGAGATTTTTGCGAAAAAGGATTACCTGTTCAATAAAGTAAGGCAATCTGCGGATCACGTTAAGGGATACCTTGATATTCGCAAACTTAGTGATTCTTTGTTTCAGATTAAGGCCCCACATTTTTCATTCGCTGAGAAATTACA
Source organism: uncultured bacterium (assembly GCA_965370645.1). GTDB lineage: Bacteria > Calditrichota > Calditrichia > RBG-13-44-9 > RBG-13-44-9 > RQOF01. The sequence continues at coordinate 5,639 of CBDUVK010000046.1, read as the reverse complement.
AATCATACCGGCCGGCAGCCGTCTGGACGAGGTTAAAAATATTGCAGTCCGAATCAAAGCGGAGGTGAAAGAGGGATGCTGCATGTGCTCCGAAATTGCAGTTAGCAGTCCCCAATTGGATGTCTATGTACCATTGCTGGAAATAATATTTGATCGCTATGGTATTCCTCATTCGAAGGGAATCGATACCCCACTTATCCAGGCCCTTCCCATTCAAAATTTATTCCTCCTTTTGCAGACTGTTCAGGAAGACTACCCTCTTTCACTTCTCCAGCGGGTAATGTACTCCCACTTTTTGAAATACAAACAAACCATTTCCAGCTCTGACATTCCGGGAATGCTATCCTCATTCAGGGTTAAAAAGGGGAGGAAAGAGTTATTAAGATATGTGAAGAAAGAGAAAATAAGTGATGATTCCAGGAGAGGGGGCAGCAGAAAGAAGGGGCCATATCAGGAAATTCTATCTGCCTTTCAACATATTTTTGATGATCTTAAATTTTTTGAAAAATTGCATTCTGTGGATGCCTGGTTTGAAAAAATACTTTCTATTATTGAAGTTCACAGGTTTCCTCAGAAAATCATGGCCGAAGCAAAAATCTGTGGCGTACCTTTGTCCCAGGCACATCTGGGGGCACTCGATCAGCTGGTTGATTCTCTGAATCACTGGAAGGAAATTTACTCTCATATTCGAGGGGATACGAGTGTAACCCTGCAAGAGTTTATTGATATTTTCACTTATATTAATCAGGCAACCTCGTTTCGAATCCGTTTTCCTGCCAGATCCGGCGTGCAGATTGTTCCCCTGACGGAACTCATGAAAGAGAATTTTAAGGAAATTTTTATTATTGGAATGGAAGAGAGTACTCTACCGGGCAGGACAAACATCAGTTTTACGCCTCCCCAGCATCTTCCCGCTCATCTATTGACTTATATCGATCAGGATACTTATTTAAGGGAGCGAGAGCTCTTTTTGCAAATATTGCAGTATCCGGCATCTCAACTATATTTTTCCTATCCCCAATATCATCAGGATAAGCCAGTATTACCGTCCCTGTTTTTGCGAGAATTGGAAAGATTATCAGATGCCCAGCTGGAAAGGATTGAGAAGCTTCAGTTATACTCCCCGGCAGATATCATCGAAGCAATAATTCCCCTGCAGGCAAAAAGAGATTCGGTAAAGTTGGATCTCAATAAATTACCACTGGCCGGGCAAGAGATAATAAGCGAAGAGAGTATTCGCGAGATAAGTTATAAGTTAAATGTCATTAGAGATAGACAATCCGGCAAGAGTAGCTCAATTTGGGAGGGCAACTTATCAGAGAATAATGTGGTTGTTGATTATTTAAATAATCGATTTAGCTCCGCCCACTTCTCTCCCACCCAGCTCGAAGTTTATGCGCACTGTCCCATGATTTTTTTCTTTGAACGCATTCTGGCGATTGAAAAAGAGGAAATAAGGGAAGCATATCTTTCGCCCCTGGATCGGGGAATTCTCATTCATGAAATATTATTTAGATTTTATTCTGAATTAACACCGGAACAACGGAATCTGGATGGTTTATTGGAGATTGCTAGAGAAGAATTGTCGAAAATTTCTGTGTCACCTGGTTTACTCTGGGAGTTAGACAAGGAGCACTTTCTGGGCAATGAAGACATGAAAGGGATATTGCCTGCATTCCTGACATATGATGAAGAGATCTCCTCCCGGTATACCACCCGACCTCAGCATTTTGAATTATCTTTTGGCAGACCGCTGATATCTGCTGAAGTCCATGATCCTCTCTCAACTGAGAATCCATTTATCTACCGGGATAAAAAGGAGAAATTCTATTTTAGCGGGAAGATCGACCGCGTGGAAATAGCACCTGATGGTTCTCTACTAATTGTAGATTATAAAACAGGTGGTCTGCCTACATTGCGGGAAATGTGGGATGGTAAGAGACTCCAGTTACCTCTGTATTTGCTTGCGGTTCACAATCACTTGAAAGCAAAATATCCAAAGTTAAAAATGGCGGGTGGTGCCTTTTATGCACTGGGACGTGAAAATGAGATAGAAAAGAAGGTCGTTTTTATGGATGACAAACGAAAAATTTTTGATCAGGACCTCTTTAAGTCTGCCAGGTTTCCCAATGACAAATTCAGAATTAATAATTCTCCTGCCTCCCTCAAAGAATTTCTGGAGCTGGTGATTGATAATGCAGTTGGATATATTCGAAAAATTCGGGGGGGAAATTATACCCACACCCCGGAGAAATCAAATTGCAGATCCAGAAATGGTAAACTTTGTGAATATCTCCCGGTTTGCAGGGTCAACTGGATGAAACAAGCTACTCTGGAAAGCCACTCCTCTACCGATAAAGCTTAACCTGCTTCCTGATATATTTTATCATGAAACCCTTTTGCGGAATTTAAACACTGCCAGCATGATAATCATGATCCCATAGATTGCCATAATCACTACATCTCTTCCCAGAAATATCAAATCCGAACCTTTCTGAAAAATATCCCTGATGATAGCCATAAAATAACGCATGGGATTCAAATAAGTAGCCGCCTGCAGGGAGATGGGCATATTATCGATGGGAATAAAAAAGCCGCTCATGATAATCATAAATACCATAAAGAACCAGGCCACGAACATCGCCTGTTGCTGGGTGTGTGTAAAAGTAGATATAAAAATGCCCAGACCGATGGTGGTTAACAGGTAAAAAAATGCCAGAAATGCCAGCAGCAGGTAACTTCCATTCATGGGAATACTAAATACCAGAATGGCGACCGTCATGACAATTGCCAGTTCAATGTAAGACAATATAAGAAAGGGGATGATTTTGCCCAGCAGCAGTTGATGCTTCCTCAGCGGAGTTACCATCAGTTGTTCAAGAGTGCCGATCTCTTTTTCTTTCACCAGACTCATGGCGGATAACATCATGGGAATAATGGTTAGTAATACCACTACAATGCCGGGAACCATAAACTGCTGACTGTCTAGATCTAAATTATACCACATCCGTTCAATCATATTTACCAGCTGCGGCGGCCTTTGAACACTATTAATAACAGGGGAGGCACCGAGTTCGGTACCGAATTTTAACAGGATGGCCTGGGCATATCCCAGTGCAATTCCGGCCGTATTACCGTTTACTCCATCAACCGAAATATGGACCTGCGGGCGTCCTCCGCGCTGAAGTTCCTTGCTGAAATCGGAGGGAATGACTAAAGCCATCTGGGTTTGCCAGGCCCGCATCTGGTGATCAATCTGGTCGAAATTGTCAGAGAATTCTACGATATCAAACCTTTCTGTCTGGCTGAAGGCACGAATAATCTCCCGGCTGATGGCGCTTTTGTCATAATCCAGCACGCTCATTTTGATATGCTTTACATCTGTGGTAATGGCAAATGCTAAAATGAGTAATTGCACCAGGGGTATCACAAAGATTATACCCATCATGGGGCGGTCCCGAAATATCTGGCGGAATTCCTTCTGTATCATTTGAAAAATTCTATGCATTTTAACTTTCCAGGTTGGTGCTGAATTTGCGAATAGAGACGATGAGTAAAATGGTTGACATGATGCCCAGAAACAATGTGGGCATGAGTAATTGTGTAATGGTACTGCCCTTGAGAATGATCCCCCGAATGATCAACAGATAGTATTTTGCCGGAATGAGATAGGTAATGTATTGAAGTATTTCAGGCATTGAGCTGATGGGGAAAATAAATCCTGACAGCAGAAATGTCGGGAGTAGAGTTGCAATCATTGCCAGCATCATGGCGACTTGCTGAGTATGTGCAATCGTCGAAATCATAAGTCCTAAACTCAGAGCGGTAATGATATAGAGGGTTGACAGAAGCAGAAGGAGGATTACACTACCTTCAAAGGGCACTTTAAAAAGAAAAATACCGATCAGCAGGATGACAATCCCGATTAAAAATGCCAGCAAAATATAAGGAAGTACCTTTCCAATGATAATTTCATGAGAACGGATGGGCGAGACCAGGATCTGCTCCATGGTTCCGGTTTCCTTTTCCCGTGTGATAGTTATACTTGTAAGCAATGCTGAAATCATGACCAGCAAAAGAGCAACGATTCCGGGAACAAAAAAGTAAGTACTCTTTTGATCTGGATTGTAGAGCAGAGTTCCCCGGAATTCGAATGGAATTGGTAAAACCTCATTCCGACTTTCATTGAAATTGATGATAATTTGGTTGATATAATTCCGGATCATCGTAGCTGTATTGGGATCCGCGGCATCTATCAAGAATTGGACCGGAACCAGGGGTTGTCTTCTCATGTCCCTTGTAAAATCAAGGGGGATGATCATGACCGCATGGGCCTCTCTGTTTTTGAAGAGCACATCGATCTGTTCTTCTTCGCCAACGAAGGAGAAAAGCTGGAAAAATTCACTGCCTTTGAAGGATTCCATAAGTTGGCGGGAAAGGACAGAATGGGAATAGTCGATTACCCCGATTTTGATCGTCTGAATTTCCATCTTCAGGGCATAACCGAACATGACCAGCTGCAGAATGGGCATCAGGAAAAGAATCAGTAAGGAGCGCGGATCCCTCAGGATGTGTAATACTTCTTTGTATGCGATGGAAATGATGATTGGTTTTTTTCTAACCATAAAATCTCAAACAGTTTAAATTAAGCTGGCAATGCCTGTCTCATCAGATGGACAAACACACTCTGAACACTGGGTAATTGATACTCTTTCCTGAGATTTTCCGGTTCATCCAGGGCGATAATTTTACCGGCGCTCATAATAGAAATTCGATTGCAGTATTCTGCCTCATCCATGAAATGGGTGGTTACAAACACCGCGATCCCCCTGGACGCTGTTTGATGTATTAAATCCCAGAACGCCCTACGTGAGGCCGGATCCACCCCGGAAGTCGGTTCATCCAGGAACACAATGGAAGGATCATGCAGCATGGCGGTGCCTAAAGCCAGGCCTTGCTTAAATCCCGGAGGCAACTCGCCGGTCAGCTTATTGCGCCAGCGGTTGAGCTTCAGATCATCCAGTAACCTGGATTTCTTTTTTTCAATCTCAATTGGACTTAATCCGTATATGCCGCCATAAAAGTCGATATTTTCACTGAGGGTCAAATCGTTATAAAGGGAAAACTTTTGGCTCATGTAACCGATTTTGTGTTTGATTTTCTCACTTTGAGTATAAAGGTCCAGTCCAACCACCTTACCTTCTCCGGAGGAAGGTTTGAGCAAGCCGCACAACATCCTGATCATGGTGGTTTTTCCGGCTCCATTTGCGCCCAGGAATCCAAAAATTTCACCCTGTTTTACTTCAATAGAGACCTGGTCCACGGCGACGAAATCACCGAATTTCCGGCTCAATTGAGATGTCTGTACGGCAATATCATTCACCGGTATTTTCCTCATCAATGAAATACATGAACAGATCTTCCATGCTGGGTTTCTGGGTGTTCCATTTTTCCAATTGCCCGGCAGTCTTCTCTTGCCAGTTTTTCCAGTTTTCTGTCGAGGGTTCCTCGCTGAAACTGACATGAATGGCATTGCCGAAGAGCTGGGTTTGTCTGACTTCATCAAGCCCTTTGAAGAAATCGCGCAGGTTTTGGAGATTGCGACCCTCACAACGATAGAGAGGATATGGATATTCAGA
>CBDUVK010000045.1:0-13653 GCA_965370645.1 uncultured bacterium | reverse complement strand
TTGACAATCCCACATGAAGAGGCATTTACCTATCGTATACCTTCCCGTCTGAAACGCTGGATCGAGCCCGGTGTACAGGTTATTATTCCATTCGGTGTGCGTTATGTATCCGGCATTGTTTTGGAGCTGATCAATCGGAAACCAAACCGATTATCAGAGAAGGATGTTAAGGATATACACGATATGGTGCTGTTGCAACCTCTCATAAAATTGGAATTGATGAAATTGTTAAAATGGATTTCCGATTACTATATCTGTCATCTGGGAGAAGCCTATCGCCTGATTCAGTCTCAATTGAATGTAGAGAAATCACGCCTGATTTTCCAACGTCTCAAAGATATTTCACAACAGGATCTTAATAATGAATCCCGTCAACTATTGGAGAAAATTCCAACGGATAAGCCGATCACTCTAACTAGACTGCGGCAACGGCTGGGATCCCGGTTCAAATTTACAATCCTGGCTGAATTGGAAAATAACGGGTTCATTACCAAACAATACTCTGAAATCCGGAAAAAAGAAATCTATCTTCATGAGGATTATTACCAGAGACCGGAAGAGAATGAAGCTTTTCAGAAGCAGGTTGAATTTATAAAGAGAATTTCAGCCAGAAAGAGTAAAAGTTGGAAAGCGCTTGAATATCTGCAGGGAAAAAACTGGCTATCGACTACTGATCTTAAAACAGCCGGTTACGGAAAAGCCATCTTAAATAAGCTTGTAGAGAAAGAACTTATTCTGAAAAAGGCAGAGGTTAAACCACGGATTATCCCTCAGATTTATCAAGAGGAAATTCCGGAAATTAAATTGACTGCTGAGCAGTCAGAAATTATAAAGGATATTTCTAACGTTATAGAGAAGGATAGTTTCCAGGCTTTTTTACTCCATGGAATCACCGGAAGTGGGAAGACACAGGTTTATATCGAGCTTATACGTAAGGTTGTGCAGGAAAACAGACAGGCCATTGTTCTCATCCCGGAAATTATTTTAACCCCACAAAGCCTGGCTCGCTTCCGTCATTATTTTGGAGAGCAGGTGGCCGTGATTCACAGCCGCCTCTCCGCAGGTGAAAAACGGGAGATCTTATATAAAATCAGATTAGGTGAATTCCGTATCGTTATCGGACCACGTTCAGCTATTTTTGCCCCGCTCAATGATCTGGGCCTGATAATTGTCGATGAAGAACACGAATCCAGTTATAAACAAACTGATGCTGTACCCCATTATCATGCACGTGATGTAGCCATTTATAGAGCCAAACTTAACAATGCGGTAGTGGTGCTGGGATCTGCCACCCCATCTTTTGAATCCTTATATAATGTTGAACAGAAACAGTTCAAATACTTTCGTTTAGGTAAGAGAATTGCAGCACGGAATCTTCCACGCATTGCCGTTCTCGATTTAAAAGAAGAATGGAAAAGAGGTGGGGATTTCCCGATCATTTCAGAGAATCTGGAATTAAAAATTGAATCACGTCTGCTTATAAAAGAACAGATCATGATTCTGCAAAACCGGCGCGGCTACTCACCCTACATCATCTGCAGTGATTGTGGTTTTGTTGCAAAATGCACTCAGTGTGATATTACCTTAACCTATCACCACTATAAGCACCAGCTCCTCTGTCACTATTGTGGTCATAATGAAAAAGCCCCTGACTCTTGCCCGGAATGTCAGGGAAAGGATATTCTGTTCAAGGGCATTGGTACCCAAAAACTGGAACAGCTCTTACTTGAGAAATTTTCTGGTGCAAAAGTCATTCGCATGGACCAGGATACGACACGTGGAAAATATGCTCATATGCAGCTCCTCGAAAAATTCCGCAAAGGAGATGCTGATATTCTCCTGGGAACTAAAATGATTGCCAAAGGTCTCGATTTTCAGAAATTGACTCTGGTTGGCATTATATCAGCGGATCAGGGTTTGCATTTTCCCGATTTCCGGGCTTCCGAAAAAGTATTTCAACTCCTTACCCAGGCGGCAGGAAGAGCCGGACGTGGCAGTCATAGCGGGGAAGTGGTTGTACAAACCATGGATCCGGTTCACCTCATATATAAGTTTCTCAACACTCATGACTATTTGTCATTTTTTAAGAGAGAATTGGAAAGTCGAAAGAATCTTAAATATCCGCCTTTCTCGCGGCTTATATTAATTCGGCTTGAAGGTAAAACTCCGGAAATTCTCCGGGACTACGGGCAATATGTGGCCCAATTTCTCTGGAAAGCCAATCAAAAAAAGTTGTATACCGTCTTAGGTCCTGCGCCCAGCCCCATTGCAAAAATCAAGAATATGTATCGATATCAAATTTTAATAAAGCAGGAAAAACAAAAGGATGCTTCTTTAACCCACATCCGGCATATTTTGCGAGAAACTTTTTTGAAAAAAAAGAATATTAAGAAGTGGCCGGTCAAAATAATTATTGATGTCGATCCAATAGAGATTCTATAATGAAGTCTGAATTTGTAGGATCCTGCACAGGACAAATAAAGCTACTTTCCATGATTGTGGTCTTTAGCATTATACCCTCATCGGTTTTTCAACAGGAAATTTCTGAGAAAGATTCATCTGATTCCAGCCAAACAGAATGGAATCTACCTTTTGGGATCATGAAACCCAGCCCGGCGCAGCATATTCAACTAAGAGCTCTTCAAAATCCCTTTAGGATTAATACTGAAATGACCTTCGAGAATAGAGCCGCGACATCCCATCAATTTATTGATTTTTCGCAAATGTTCCATGATTGGGATAACTCTCATCTTTCCTATCCCGGAATTGAATACCGGCATGGTTCTAACTATATCCCGCAAAACGTGAGAGATTATACCGAATTTAAAATGGGTCGCGATCGTTATCTACCGATCTTTAATCCGGTATTGATCGGATTTATCCTTTACAACGTATCACAATACGCGAGTTACTATTTTGGGGAAAAGGATACCCGGAGTCTTTTCGAAAAACTGAACAGGCGGCAAAAACAGATCTTACTGGTTTTGCATGATAATTATCCGCTGAATCAGGATGTTTGGTATTCCTTATATCAAAACACGTTTCCGGATTCCTCTATTTCCAAAACGTCATTTATCAATGAAATAAATGAATTGGACAAACTTTCTCTCGTGAAGACCAGGACATTCGAAGAGAAAGAGATACGGTATTATCCGGCGATTAAGGGTGGATCCAGGCAATCACAGGAAGAAATAAAGTAATGATATAGGGGCATTGACATCTCGATTCCGATTAATTTCATGACAAAACCGGCCTGGAATTATATTAAAAACCTTCCTTTAGGAAATATCCGGAAAGGGTGTTATCAATTAGATCTAAGATTAGATCAATCCGTTAACCTGCAGGTAGGATCTCTTTGCCGGTTAGATCTTGCGAAAGGTCACTATATTTATACCGGCCGTCATAAGAAATCTCTGGCATCCAGAATAAGAAGGCATCTGCAACCAGACAAAACTGTTTATTGGCATATTGATTATTTCACCACACATCCCGCGTTTAGCATGGAAAATATTATCATTTATCCGGAAATTGAAACAGAATGCCTGATAAATCAAGATTTTCACAGGTTTTTTGATTCAATATATTTATATCCTGGATTGGGTAGCGGGGATTGTTTAAATGGTTGCAGAAGTCACATGCAATATATGAAAAATCTATCCGGCAAATTGCTTTCCGAATGGATTGAGTTGCATTCTGCTCTAAATCCAGTTATTCTTTCCATGAGTGAATTTAAAGACAGGACAATCTATGCCTGAGTTACCTGAAGTTGAAACTGTTGCCCGTCAAATCAGGAAACTGTATCTCGGTGGTCGCCTGAAACAGGTATCAGCCCAACAATCCATCATCTTTCAAAACATTGCTGCCTCTCAATTTGCAGCTTCCCTGCAAGGTAAAAGGCTTCTGGAGGTAAACCGCTATGGGAAATTTTTATATTGGAAAGTGGAGGATGTATATCCCGTTTTTCACCTGGGGATGTCCGGGATCTTTATTCGGGAAAAATCCCGATCTTTATATCCTCAACACATTCATATCTCCTTTCAGTTTGAAGATGGCGCTACTCTGTTTTTTCAGGATATCAGAAAGTTCAGTAAAATGTCTCTTTTTAATGAGCCACCAAAATTTCCTCAGCTTGGGATAGATGTTAGCGGGGAAAAATTTACTTTAAATAACCTTAAGAAATTATTAAATTTAACAAATGTTACAACGAAGAGTTTACTGATGGATCAGCGTCGAATGGCCGGGATTGGAAACATTTATGCCAGTGAAATTCTATTCGATGCCAGGATCCACCCAACCAGACCGGCAGGGGGTCTGACCGATGGTGAGATTCAAAGGTTGTATCAATCGGTTCACAAGATTATTCAAAAGGCCATCGAGAGATTCGGAACCACTTACACCGCCTATCTCACGGTGGAGGGAACTCCCGGTGAAAATCAAAACTTTCTGAAGGTTTACCAGAAAAATGGAGAACCCTGTCCGGTTTGTGGTGAAACTATAGAGAAAATAGTCTTAAATAGTCGCTCAACATTCTTTTGTAAAAAATGTCAAAAGAAAAAAATAAAGAAACGCCGGTCTACGTAACACTGCTGACTGATTTTGGAACCGAAGATGGTTATGTGGGTGCTTTGAAGGGTGTATTACTTAATGGGATACCGGATATTCAGATACTCGACGTATCTCATAGCATCCAGTCCTTTGGAATCAAACAGGCTGCTTTTTCATTGATGAATTATGCTTTTTATTTCCCTCCCGGCACCATTCATCTGGTTGTGGTTGATCCGGGTGTCGGAACACGCAGGGAAGGACTGGTGGTGGAAGCTGCTGATTATTTTTTCATTGGGCCGAATAATGGAGTGTTCAGTTATATTTATCAGTTCACTCAATATAAGGCCTATCAGATCCGGGAAAGTTTATTTGGCAAAAAAGTGAGTGCTACCTTTCATGGTAGGGATATCTTCGCACCCGCAGCAGTACGTCTTTTCCAGGGTGAATCGGTCAAAAGCTTCTGTGATTCCTTAAAAAAGGTGGTCTCTGTTTATGAATCTTTTCAGGATCTGGGACATGATGAATATCGGCTTAAAATTATTCATGTAGATCACTTTGGAAATTTAATTCTGAATTTTACGATGCAGGATTGGGAAGCTATGGGCAGTCCAACTGATGTCAGGATTCAGGTAAATCACTCATTTTTAGCCGGAATAAAGAAGACTTTTGGCGATGTGCCTCCGGAGCAGATTCTCATGACCTGGGACAGCCGGGGATTCCTCCAGATTGCCCAGAATTGTGGCAATGCAGCGCATACCCTTAAAATGAAGGAAGGCGACTATATAAATCTGAAAATATTTCGTTCCTAAATAGCCAATAAAAAAAATATGAAGCTGAAAATTTCCAACATAAGAAAAAATTACAAAGCTGTGCTCGGCGTTACCCTGCTTGCATTTCTTCTATGGTTTATGGTAAAAATGAATAGGGTATACGAATATTCAATTGATGTTCCTATTGAATTTGCAAATTTAGATCAGGATATGATATTTAAGTATCCCTATGCCCACAGTGCCCATGTAGAATTTCTGGGTAAAGGGATGGATCTGGTAAGACTGAGGTATTTTAAAATCAATTACCGAATCGATCTTTCCGGTGCCCCTAAAATTTTGGAGTTTAGTCCACCCGATCATCCTGAATATGTAAATTTTCCAAGGGAACTGGATGTCTCGGTTAAATCTGTCTTGCGTCCCCGTTCTCTAGTTGTTGAGTTGGACAAGAAGATGCAGAAGATGTTACCGGTAGAAGTGGGCTATAAAGTAGTAGAGCCGCCGGGAATGATTTTAGTGGATGTGGAGACGGTGCCGGATTCGGTTTTAGTCACTGGCCCGGCTGAAATGTTTAGTAAAATAAATCAAATTGAGACAGAAAATAAACTATTTGAAGAACCCCTGAAACCATTCGATGAAATTTTTCTGATCCGGGAATCGGAACAATATTTTGCACAGTATGAGCCGGCACAGGTTAAAGTTACATTTAATATACAGAGACTGGCTGAAAAAGAAGTATTAGATGTGCCGGTAACAGTCATAAATAAACCGGCAAACTATCAGGTTATTCCGCTACCGTCTACGGCCAATATTTATGTGAAGGGGGGAGAGAAAATTCTGGCAGAGTTGAGTATGCAGGATTTTCAAATTTTGATAGATTTTAATAAGGTCTGGCGCCCTGGTATACAGAGGGTGAAGGCAGACTTAAAAACAGATGCCCAGGTTGTACATATTGAAACCCGGCCGCCGGTTTTTGAGTTAATTGTTCAAAAACAACGTTCAAATTGAAATTGATAACGCATGCAGGCTAAATATAGATTCATCCTGGGAATCGAGACAAGTTGTGATGAAACATCCGCAGCTGTTATTTCCCCCAGTAAAGTATTATCAAACATTATTTCATCTCAGGCTGTCCATGTGGAATTTGGCGGGGTGGTCCCGGAGCTGGCTTCGCGGGCACATGTCCGTAAGATAATTCCGATTGTGAAAGCAGCGCTTTCTGCAGCGGCAATACAAATATCTGATATTGACGGTGTGGCAATTTCCCACGGTCCCGGACTCATAGGTGCGTTGTTGGTGGGCTTAAATTATGTGAAGGGTCTTTCCCTGGCGCTGGAAATTCCATTTATAGGCGTAAATCATGTTGAAGGTCATATCTATGCAAATTTTATAAATGGAAAAACGGTTCCATTTCCTTTTATATGTCTGGTGGTATCGGGAGGACATACCCAGATTGTCCTGGTGAAAAACCATCTTGAATATCGAATCCTGGGAGAAACCCGGGACGATGCGGTGGGTGAAGCCTTTGACAAGGTCGCAAAGCTTCTGGGATTACCCTATCCGGGAGGACCGCAGATTGATCAGTTATCGAAACAGGGAAATCCTGATTTTGTTGAATTTCCCAGAGCCCTAATGAAAAGTGGCAATTTCGATTTTAGTTACAGTGGTTTAAAGACTTCTGTTCTTAATAAAATCAATGAAATTGGTGATAAGGATACCCGGAATAATCTTAATCATCTATGCGCTTCATTTCAAAAAGCCGCGGTTGAGGTTTTGGTGAAAAAAACTATTACTGCAGCCCGAAATTTTCAGGTTCGGACTATCGTCCTGGCAGGTGGTGTAGCGGCCAATACTTTACTGAGAAGCTGGATGTGTGAGGATGCGAAGGCTTATCATCTGAACGTCATCTTCCCCCCTCAGGAATATTGTACTGATAATGCAGCCATGATTGCCAGGGCAGGTTTAGAATATTTCCAGCGGAAATGTGTAAGTGATCTGGGGCTCAATGTATATCCCTCCCTCAGATTGCCGGAAAATAAACAGGATCGATAATGATCGAAGATCTCTATCTGAATTTCTCCATTCCGGCCTGGATCATTTTTCTGATCAGCTGGTTATTCATTGCCATTGCGTTTTTTTTCTATACCCGAACGCTACCCCCTCTGTCGAACAGGCGTAAAACCATACTGATCATCCTGCGTACGATTAATTTCATCGTTCTTATTTCTCTGATTTTTCAGCCGGTCCTGCACTATATTTTGCAGAAAAGGGAAAATCCCACCCTGGCACTGTTATTTGATAATTCGAGCAGTATGAAAATAGCGGAAACCTACGGGCAACGGGGAGATTCTTTGCAATATCTGTTGAGACGAATTAATTCTGACTGGCAAATAGACTCTGTGATCATTCGCAGCTACCGTTTTTCACAAGAATTACAATTATTAAAGCAGGACAGTTTGGACTTTGCCGGAACTCGCACCAATATTGCAGATGCCCTGAATTCTGTTAGAGATAGTTTGTTACACTATAATATTCGCAGCATCATTCTATTTTCTGACGGACTGTTTAATGAAGGTGCGAATCCCCTGGTGAATGTAAAAGACAGTCCTGTTCCCATATCAACCATTACAGTTGGTGATACCATCCCAAAAAAAGATATAGAAATTAGCGGTCTCCGTTACAATCCTGTGGTGTATGCAGGGGACAGCATAACTTTATCAGTTAATGTATCTCAAACCGGTTTCAAACCCAGCAATGTTTTAGTTCGTTTGAGAGGAGCCTCCGGACAAATTGCAGCAAAATCGCTTCTTTTGCCTCCCACTGGATTTCAAAAATCGGTTGAATTTGAAATATTACCTAAAGAAGCCGGGGAATTTTCCTATCAGGTAGAGGTGCAGTCATTCTCTGATGAGATTACTGCCCGGAACAACAGGAAACAGTTTATCCTCAGGGTGTTGAAGAGCAAACATAGAATATTGCTGGTCAGTGGCCAGCCGTCATTTGACCAGCGGATTTTATTTCATGTCTTACAGCAACTACCGGATGTAAGGGTGACGGTTTTAAGCGAAAACAGACTGGGCCGTTTTTATGAGCCGAATGTGAGGAGTGTCGATCCCGATTCACAGGACCTCTTCATTTATCTTGGTTACCCCACAGTGCGAAGTGATAAAAATTTTCTCAATTCCATGCTTTCTTCAATTCAAAAAAATAATATCCCACTCCTTTTTATGTTAAATGAAAACAGCAATCTATCAAATCTTAAGCCGGTGCAAGATATCCTACCTGTCAACATAAATTCCCGGGCGCTTCCTTCAAATAATGCAATGGTTCGATTAACCGCTACAGGACTGCTGCATCCTGCGACACGGATGCAGGAAGAGACCAGAAATTTATCGGAATGGTGGAAGGATTTACCACCTGTTACCTCCTTTGGGCGGGGACTGGAGGTAAATAGTGATGCCAGTATTATTGTGAGACAAGAGAGTGCCAGGGAAAAGGAGCGATACCCTCTGTTAGTAGCCGCCAGTCGCCGGGATACTAAATCATTGCTCTTTGCAATGTCCGATTTTGCAAGCTGGCATTTCCAACTCCAGGATGATCCTGAAAGAGAATTTTTCTTTAAAAGCATGATTGATCAGATGATCCGCTGGCTGGTCAGCCGGGAAGATCTTCAGAGAATTCATATTCGACCAAACCAACGTGTTTATCGGTTAGGTGAATTGGTGGAGTTTTCAGGTCAGGTATTTGATGAATTCTACCGGGAGGTTGATGATGCTGAAGTCAGTATTGTTATTGAAGGGGACAGTTTCCGTGTTGAAGATGTCATGCCAAATCTGGGAGGTTATTACGCCTTTAGAACCGCCAGTATTCCCAGTGGAATCTATCAGTATGAGATAAAAGCTTCCTCTGGTAGAAGATTTATGGGTTCGGTGAAGGGAAAATTAGCGATTGAGCAATTGGAATTGGAATGGCAGGAGACCGTGGCTAACATGACATTGATGCAGCAATTAGCCGCAAATAGCGGCGGACGACACTGGAGTATTAATGAATTCCTGAATAGCATCAATAAGTTCCAATTCGAGGAGCAGATACAATTACTGTCTCATGAACTGGTATTGTGGAATAAATATTATTGGCTGATTGCCATAATTTTACTTCTCTCCCTGGAGTGGTTTTTGAGAAAGCGCTGGGGATTATTATAAAGACCAAATCTATTCGTCAGGCAAGCCTGTAAAGAAATCTCCTACCATAGAAATGTCGCGTCGCCTAAAAGAATTTGTCCACTGATTACACAGATTTACACGAATTTCAAAAAATAATTCTAAAGTAAGACAAATAATAATCCGTGACAATCCGTGTAATTTGTGGATCAATTCAAAAATATTCTGATTTATATCCTTTCCCTGTGACGATTTGTTCAGGTTAAGGAAAGTTATTTCTTTTTCACTCGCATCGATTCCCAAATCATATAGAGACAGAGGATAAAGAACATTACAAAACCCAATGCTTCCGCTCCTGCTGTTTCAGTCCAGTGCCTATAGGAATCGCCAACTGCAGAAACAATGGTCCAGTTTGAATTCGTAATCTCCTGTCCAAAGAAAATGATAAAGGCCGAAATCACTCCCATAATAGCACCTCCTGCAATGAAACCGGAGGCGATGAGGGTACCTTTTTCTTTGCGGGCTGTATTCAAGCTTTCATCTTTTGATCGTGTAGAGACGATATAGGCAATGATTCCACCCATCAGGATGGGAGTATTGAGATGGATAGGCAGGTACATTCCCAGGGCGAATGCTAAGGCAGGTACCTTGATCATTTCCAGAATAATTGCGATAAAGATTCCGGCAAGGTAAGCTAGCCAGGGTGCGGGTTGATTCGACATAAGCGGTTCTAACACCGCTGCCATGGCAGACGCTTGCGGTGCTTCTAATCCCCCGGGGCCAAAACCAAAAGTCCGGTAGAGGACTAAAATTACAATTCCTACCGATAGGGAAGCTACCAGGGTGCCTAAAAATTTATACCTTTCCTGCGTTCGAGGTGTGGTACCCAGCCAGTAGCCAATTTTTAAATCGGTGACAAAACCACCCGCCATCGAGAGGGCAGTACAGACAACTCCACCAATGATTAGAGCGGCAAGCATTCCCTCTTCACCGGATAATCCGACCTTAACCAGAATAACCGAGGATAAAATAAGGGTCATGAGGGTCATGCCGGAAACAGGGTTGGTTCCTACAATGGCGATTGCTCGCGCTGCGACTGTTGTAAAAAGAAAGGCGATAACGGTGACGATAATGAGTCCTACAACCGCATGGCCAAGGCTATCCACTACACTGGTTGCAAAAAAGATAAATATGCCAAATAGAGTAAGTATAATAAATGTGACTACCCACTTCATCTGAATATCGAGCTGGGTACGGCTAACTTTTTCTTCTCCGTGGCTCAAGACACCTCCGAAAATCTCATCTTTTGCCAGCTTGAAAGCTCCGAAAATAATTCTCCAGGATTTAATGATACCGATGATTCCCGCAGCGGCGATGCCACCGATACCGACATGTCTAACATAATCATAAAAAATTTGAAGCGGTGTCATTTCCTTAATAGGAACTGTGGATTGGAGAATCGGTTCGGGAACGTATTGCCCGATAAAATAGACCATGGGGATCAATACCCACCAGGCCAGAAATGAACCCGCTGCAATGATCATGGCATATCGTAAGCCCACAATATAGCCTAACCCCATTACGGCAGCCCCGATATTTAAACGGAATTCCAGTTTTACTGTATCTGCCAGGGCTCTACCCCAACCAAACACGGTGGTTGAGACCACCTCTCTCCATAATTCAAATCCTGAAACCATAAAATCATAGAATCCCCCCACAGCTGCCGCTTTCAGGAGCACCTTGGCTTGTTCTCCGCCGGATTCTCCGGCAACCAGGACTTCCGTGGTAGCGGTGGCTTCGGGGAAGGGAAACTCAGCATGCATTTCTTTTACAAAATATTTCCTGAATGGGATTAAGAATAGAATTCCCAGGAAACCGCCAAACAGGGAGGCCAGGAAAATCTGCAAAAATGAGGCATCTAAGCCCAAAATATACAATGCCGGGATGGTAAAAATCGCTCCGGCGACAACGACACCGGATGCAGCTCCGATAGATTGAATGATTACATTTTCCGAAAGAGAATTTTTCCGTTTCAAAAAGACTGATAGTCCCACTGCTAAAATAGCGATAGGAATGGCTGCTTCGAAAACCTGACCTATTTTCAGACCGAGATAAGCGGCAGCAGCAGAGAATATAGCTGCGTAAAATAGACCCCAAAAAAGAGAGTAGGGCGTAACATCTGGTAAAATATGGTCGTCCGGAACAACCGGTAAATATTCTTCGCCGGGTTCGAGTTTACGATAAGCATTCTTTGGTAAACTACGCGTGGAAGTTTCCATGGAGGTCCTCACCGTTTAATTTTTTAGTGATTTCAAAAAATGAAGTTTAAAATAAAGAACACTCCTAATAAAGTAAAGGAAAATATCATTCTCTAACCAGACTACTCCATTCTTTCACTAAAACTTTTACAAAAATAATGAATCCCTGGAGGTATTTTTACGTTTAATTATTTCACTTTAAATACTATATAAATTCTATTAAATTATTAAGCTCGAAAATAAAGGGTATTTGTGAAAATTTGGATCTTCTTTTTCTCTGTTTTATTATTCCTTCAATTTGGAGTCGGTATTGCCCAGGAGAGTGCGGACTTTCCTCAGGTGGAGGAGTTGATTATTTCGATTCGTTTGAATCGTGGTGATATCCTGTTTTCAGAAAAGTTCAATAAATATCTGGACGGATTCAATCGCTTAAAATCAGTTCAGGAACAGCGGGATTTGACTGAAACTGAGAGGCTGGACCTCGCCCTTCTTAATCAATTATTTGGGGATTTAAATAAAAGATCTGAATTATTGAAACCATATATGAGCAGCATTCTGGAGGCTCGGGATAAGGCCCTCTATCATGCTGCCGATGATTTCGCTCCGGAACTATTTAGGGCTGCTGAGAAAAATTTGCAGAAATTAACTGAGAAATTTACCAATAATTCTCAAACCCAAACAGGTGAAGCTATTAGCGAGGCAATCCTTCTTTATCGTGAGGCGGAATTCGACGCTGTTCGTAATAAACTTCTCTCCGAAGTTCGCATCCTGATTACCGAAGCGAAAGATCTTAAGGCAGAAAAATATACACCCCGCTCTTACAAAAAAGTGAATGAATTGTTTGAAGAGGTTGAGAATATACTGGCCGCCCGGCAGTTTGATGATCCCACACTGGGGCAGAAGGCGGCGGATCTGTTGGAAGAAAGTAAACATCTGCTATATATCATACAACTTGCTCAGCAACTAAATCGTGAAGATGCAGCCTTTGAAGATTATTTACTGTCTCTGGAGGATGCGGTTGAAAATTTAAATAATATTCTGGCCATTTCTTCTTCCTCAGCCAATGGAATGGAACGTGCACTCAAAAATATTGGCCAATCCATTGAAGATTTGCAGGCCAAGCTAAACCAGCAGCGAACTATTAATGAGAATTTGTTGGATTCTCTGACAATTTTATCAGAAAAAATTGCTGTGTTGAAGATACGTTTAGGTGAAAGTCAAAATATCCAGCGCAAGCTTGAGAATTTAAAAGCTGAATTGAGTCCCCGGGGAATAAAGGTTATGCATCAGGATGGTTTTATTTTACTGAGAGCCAACGGTTTACAATTTCCTCTGGGGAGATTACATATTAGTCCGGAAGAAAAAATCCGGCTGGAATCGATTGGAGAATCTTTGCGCGCTTTTCCTTCCGCTCAGATAGTTGTACGTGTTGGTCAAACTACTGCTGGAAATGCTGAATACAGTCAAAAGCTGGCGGAACAGCGTGCCCAGGCAGTTACTCTGGTTATTCAGTCGGTCGGGTATATACAGGATTCCAGAATCAGGAGTGAGGCTGTTCTTCTGGATAATAACCGGGAAACCGGGCATGCTATTGTTGATGTCATCATATCTTTGCCTGAATAAATTATCATCTCATTCTGTTCCGTCTCTTAAAAATCCCCACCAATAATTAGAATATTTTCACTTTTAAATATTTACCTAAAATCAGCATTGTTTTGCTAAATAATACTATTTTGTTAAGACCAACCTTCGGGAAAAATCACCAGAAATTTAGGCGCGCCGAACGTGAGAAATTCCTATTGACTGTGTCCTGGCAGGCCGATTTATTACATCTTTTTTATCATTAACTACCCCTTTCTTTCCCCTCCTTCGTAAGCAGTGGTGTCCGGTTAACTGTGCTAATGACCATGTTAAAATAAAGTA